>NZ_JAEMUC010000010.1:0-38447 GCF_018342455.1 Neochlamydia sp. AcF95
GCTTAAGTCAAGACTTTCAAGCTTAGAAAGCTGCCCTATCTCTGCAGGCAGGCTGGTGAGCTCGTTTTGATTTAATTCAAGCTCTTGCAGCTGAGACAATTGCCCGATTTCTGCAGGCAGGCTGGTGAGCTTATTTTGATTTAATTCAAGCCTTTGCAGCTGAGATAGCTGCCCGATTTCTGCAGGAAGAGTGGTAAGCTGATTTTGATTTAAGTAAAGCCTTTGCAGCTGAGGCAGCTGCCCGATTTCTGCAGGCAGAGCGATGAGCTGGTTTTGGCTTAAATTAAGCCCTTGCAGCTGAGACAATTGCCCGATTTCTGCAGGCAGGCTGGTGACCTCGTTTTGATTTAATTCAAGCGATTGCAGCTGAGATAGCTGTCCGATTTCTGCAGGAAGAGTGGTAAGCTGGTTTTGGCTTAAATTAAGCCCTTGCAGCTGAGACAATTGCCCGATTTCTGCAGGTAGGCTGGTAAGCTTGTTTTGATTTAATTCAAGCCTTTGCAGCTGAGATAGCTGCCTTATCTCTGCAGGCAGAGTGGTGATCTGGTTGTTTTCTAGGTAAAGCCTTTGCAGCCGAGACAGCTGCCATATCTCTGCAGGAGGGAAGGTAAGCTGGTTGCTGCTTAAGCTAATTATTTCAAGCTGAGAGAGCCCTCCTATCTCTAAAGGAAGAGTGGTGATCTGGTTGTTTTCTAGGTAAAGCCATTGCAGCTGAGATAGCTGACTTATCTCTGCAGGCAGAGTGGTGATCTGGTTGTTTTCTAGGTAAAGCCTTTGCAGCTGAGATAGCTGCCTTATCTCTGCAGGCAGAGTGGTAAGCTGGTTATTTCTTAAGTAAAGCTCTTCTAGCTGTAATAAACATTCTATCTTTGCAGGAAGAGTGGTGAGCTGGTTATTATCTAGGTGAAGTCTTTCCAACTTCGATAGCTGTCCTATCTCTATAGGAAGAGTCGTGATCTGGTTGTCGCTTAATCGAAGATTTTGAAGCTCAGTGAGCTGCCCTATCTCTGCAGGAAGAGTGGTGAGCTGGTTATCATTTAAGTGAAGTCTTTGCAACTGTGATAGCTGCCCTATCTCTGGAGGAAGAGTGGTGATCTGGTTGCGTTCTAAATAAAGACTTTTAAGCTGAGAAAGCTGCCCTATCTCTGCAGGAAGAACGGTAAGCTGGTTATTATTTAAGTAAAGTCTTTGCAACTGTGATAGCTGCCCTATCTCTGGAGGAAGAGTGGTGATCTGGTTACAGGCTAAATAAAGACTTTCAAGCTGAGAAAGCTGCCCTATCTCTGGAGGAAGAGTGGTGATCTGGCTGCCTTCTAAATGAAGGTTTTGCAGCTGAGAAAGCTGCCCTATCTCTGGAGGAAGAGTGGTGATCTGGCTGTCTTCTAAATGAAGGTCTTGCAGCTGAGAAAGCTGACCTATCTCTGGAGGTAAAAAGGCTAAGTCGATTATGCTTAATGGCAAGCATGTAATAGCTCCTCCATATCTTTCAATCCACCCCTTAAAGGACTCTCCTTTTTTTTCTAGGGACAAACTCTTGATTTCTTCTTGCTCTAAGTATTTTTTTCCACCAGGTAATTCTTTCCATAATAGGAGACGACTAATATTTAACAGATAAGATGCGTAATTAGCTGAGGTGAAATATCTGGTTTTCTCAAGGTTATCTTTAAACTCTAAAGGAGAAAGAGTGCTAGCTAGAGTAAAGACTTGCTTAAAGATTGCCTTTACTTTTTGTATGGGAAAAAGTCCATCTTCTAACTTATAAATTTTATCTAAGATAAGAGCATGCTCTTTAACATTTCCTTGAGGAAAGTGAACTTTAACTATTTGCTTATAAATAGAGGACATTACCTCACTATCTAAAAGGTGTCGCCATTTTCCACATACGCTAGATAGGGAAGGTGTGGCGCAATATTCTAAAATAGAGGTTAGCACTTCATCAGGCAAGTGCGCAAAAGCAATAGAAGCGTTAGTATTCATTTTATAGCCTTGGTTAAGATTTATCTAAATTCTTAAGTCACTGCTTAATAAAAGAATATAAAAGAAAACACAAAACGTACAAGATAAAAATGAGAATTAATTCCTAGTTTTTAAATATAGAGCAGACTTTTAACTAACACTTTACGTAAGTAGGTGTAGGAAGCTGCGCATAAACTTTTCTTTCATTTCTCTTCCAGCCCGATCTTTTTTAAGAAACAATCGTCATATTTTCTGGTTCTTTGTAACTTTATTATAATCTATCTTAAGTTCTTGAAGTCGTGTTTCTTTGTTTGCCCATACCCTAGTAAAGGTGCTTTATTGCCTAATCCTTTTTTAGGATGAATTAAGGATCGCTTAAGAGAAACATAATGAACGGCTTGTAAGGTTTTAGGCCGTTTTTTCACCCATGCTAAAAAATCTTTTTCTTACTCAGGCATTCAAGGTCTTTTTTCTTCTAATTATTACAAACCTTCTATCTTCTCCGATCCTTCTAAATTATGACAGTTGTAGCATTATAACCATTTCTAAATAGCGCATGTGCAATAACTTAAATACTTTTCCTGTCTGGCAGGCAAACTCCCTTTCCATCGCCTTAGCCACTGCTTTTAATGTATATAGGATAGCACTGGCTTTCTTTTTTACCATGGCGCTTAATCCCTCAGTAATATGATAAAGAGCTACCGGCAGGGTTTTCTCCTTTCTTAATATTCTTTCTCCCCCTCAATCATCATCCTTATTAAAATTTAGAAAAAGGCTAGTGCATATCCTCAAATGATAGAACTACAAGTTTTTTAAGCGTACTATTTTATCGTTGTAATTCTTTACTTTTTTAGGAATAGATCACCACTTTTAAACCCTTGTCAAGCTACTTTCATGCGGAAACCCCCTATCTTAAAAAGAAAGAGAGCAAAGCTAGAATGAACATTTGCTGCAAGGCTCCTTTAATTAAAAAAATCATATAGTTTAAATAACTTATATACCCTCGATTATCACCTTCAGAGCTGCTTAAAAAGGCTTAATCCTCCAAAATTAAATTGATTTCTTGATGTAATTATACTCTTTATTTAAAGTGCGGTTAAGTCACTTTTAGGAGAAATAATATGGCCACTTTACAAGCAAATCATTTAGGACAACATCCGACCATCCACCATACGACTGCTGAACTCTCATGTGATATGAGCCGTGTAGCCACCATTATCTTAGGTGGAGGGCAAGGCTCTCGCCTTTATCCTCTTACACGTTCTGATTGTAAGCCTGCCGTTACTTTTGGTGGTAAATATCGCCTTATTGATGTGCCCATGTCTAATTCTATTCATTCTGGTTGCCATAAAATATTTATTGTTACCCAGTTTCTTTCTAAAACCTTGCATGACCATATTTTTAAAACTTATCGACCAGGCACATTCACAGCTGGCTTTGTAGAAGTTTTGTCAGTGGAAGAAAAACCTCATACTAAAGCCTGGTTTCAAGGAACAGCCGATGCTATTCGCCAAAACCTTGAATATTTAACCGATGTTCCTATCGATTACTTTTTAATACTATCCGGAGACCAACTGTATCAGATGGATTACAAAAAAATGATGCAAGTTGCGCAACGGACCAATGCAGATGTGGTCATTGCTACCCTACCTATTGAAGAGAGTCAAGCTAACCGTTTTGGGATCTTAAAAATTGATCATAATGAACGTATTACCGAATTTGTGGAAAAACCTACAGATATGGAACAAGTAAAAGCATTTAAAGTTAGCGAAAATACCCTTAAAAAATTTCAACTTAAGAATAATAAAGAGGGCGCTTGCTTAGGATCGATGGGTATCTATCTATTTAAAAGAACAGCTCTTTTAAAACTCCTTCTTACCGATATGCGTGAAGATTTTGGAAAACATTTAATTCCCAACATCATTAAAAACGGCAATGCTGCCGCCTATCTTTATGATGGCTATTGGGAAGATATTGGAACAATTGAATCCTACTATCATGCCAATCTAGCCCTTACAGAAGATAAGCCGGAGTTTAATTGGTATGACGAAAAGCATCTATTAGTCACTAATAGTTTAAATCTTCCTGCGGCTAAAATTTACAATACCAAAGTACAGCAATCCATTATTTGTGAAGGCTCCGTAATCGAAGCCAAAGAAGTTTTTCATAGTATCTTAGGACCTCGTACTCAAGTAGGCACAGGCACTGTCATCAAAGATTGTTACATTCTTGGTAATGATCATTACCATTCCCCCATGCAAGACAATCAAACAGCAAAAAATTATCAAATTGGGCAAAATTGTTTGATTGAACGAGCGATCATTGACAAACATGCCTGCATCGGCAATAATGTCTGTTTAAATAATGCAGATAAGCTCACTCATTATAACAGTAACGAAATTTTTATACGCGATGGCATTATTATTGTCCCTCGTGGGGCCTGCATTCCCGATGGTTTTACCTTATAACTTTAAGTAACTTTAATGGCAATTTGGGCTCTAGCTGATTTACACCTTGCATTTGGCACCCCTGAAAAAAAAATGGATGTCTTTGGAGAGCCTTGGATAAATTATACAGAGAAAATTAAAAAGAATTGGCTTAATTGCATTCAGCCTTCTGATTTAGTTCTCCTTCCAGGCGATATTTCGTGGGCTATTCACCTAAAAGATGCTTTTGAAGATTTAAAATGGATTCATGAACTTCCTGGCACTAAAGTGATGATTAAAGGGAATCATGATTATTGGTGGGGTTCTCTTAGCAAAATAGAAAAGATTCTTCCTTCCTCTATTCATCTTATCCAAAATAATGCCTTTCATTGGAAGGAATATTCTATTGGCGGTAGTAGACTATGGGACAGTAGCGCGTATGATTTTAATGCTTATATCGAATTTAAAGAAAATCCTCGTGTAAAAACTTTGCTAGAAAAAAATGATCAGCCAATAGAAGCTGAAAAGATTTTTCAACGCGAATTACAGCGCTTAGAAAGCAGCCTAAAATGCCTTAATTCTCAAGCTTCCATTCGTATCGCCATGACTCATTACCCTCCTATTAGTGCCGACCTCAAAGACTCAGCCGTCTCCCAGCTGCTAGAGAAATATCATGTTAATACCTGCCTCTTCGGACATTTACATAATGTAAAAAAACATCTACCCTTATTCGGTGAAAAAAATCAGATTCGTTACATTTTAACTTCAGGGGATTACCTTGATTTTATTCCTAAGCTAATCTACAGCTAAATTTTTACCATCCTCTTTCTTCTTTATAAGGCTCTAAGGTAAAATTTCTTAATACTTTCAAAATTCTGAGACTACTAGGTACTTCTCACGTATTTAAAGCTTTTTCAACGCGCGTTATTGCACAAAAAACTTTGTGAACTTTACAGACTGAATAAGCAAAAAAAGCTTTTAAACTTGAGCTACTAACTTATTGGCTAAGCTTGAAAAAGGTTTAAGAACCCTCCATACAAACTTCCTTAAAGATGGCATAAAAACGCTGGATGCTCTTTTCTTCAAATCGAATCATAATCATCACTCGTTTTTTTAGGTGTTACCTTTATAGCTTGATCAAAAATGTTTTCGGTTTTTGCATGTAGATTCCCTCGATTACCTCTCACGGCGAGTAAGTAATAACCTCCTTGATTGCTAACATATTTAGCTGTAACCTTTTGACATCCAAGACTACCAATTAATTATAACTCTTTTAAATACCCAGCATGTTTAATAAGAATAGAATGGCAGTTATTTCTTTTGATCTTGTATCCGTAAGCAAGCCGGCCAAGTCTCTTACTTTTGGCTGCAAACAGATTAATCCTATGAATAGCTTTTCCTTCGCAAGCTGCATCTTGAGATGCCTCTTATTTGCCATCTATAGCAATTTCTCCTATGATAGCCCCTGCCTTAGCTGATGTCCAGCATATAAAACATCTTTCAAAATTTGAGGCAAAAACATAGCGAAAATCCTTCCTAAAGGATTATGTACGCCTGCTAGGCAAATTCCATGCTATTGCAGCCAAATTAGGTTGCAAGATACCCATCAATAGATTGTTGCCCAATCATTTGCACTCCATGAAACCGCTAAAATGCCAATGATAGTGATGTCAAATAGCTATAAACTTGGCTGCTTTGCTTCCTTGAATCTTCCAGAGCTTTAAATACAACAAAAACGCTATTTGGCTTATGAGTATTCATTTTCCTCTCCTTCTTCAAGGAAAAGAATGATAATCATATCCGTTGCTTTTCCAGCTTAAATCTTCCTGTAATTTTTCTAATATCCTCTAGTTTTTTCACTCTTTTGTCTACTGATATAACAATGCATTAATGATTAAGTATTTATTTATAATAATAATAAAAATTTTCATTTAATTAATTAATTTAATGTTTTTAATTTAAAATTAATTTTATAATAGCTTTATAAGCATAGTAATTTAATATGGTTATCTATGGATAATAGTTCACAGAGTCCATTTGTCAGAGCCAACCTTGATACCTTATCTTTAGAGGGCTGGAACATCCTTGTTGGCCAAATGTTAGATAGCCAACAGGAAGCTGTCAAAAAAGAGGGAAGAAAGTATATTTACCTAAACCCTCACGAGAATGAGATTGCCGTAGGCCGTAAGAAGGAGATTCCATCAGGTTTTACAAAACTAACTCATGAAAAGATAATAGAAATTTCTATTAGTAAGCTACCCCCCTATTTAAGTGAAGATCAAGTAATTGAAACGCAAAAGAGCATAAACAGAATTTTTAGCACAAAAGAACCACAAACTCTTTCCAAAAAGTTTTTTAGCATTTTTAGCTCTTCTTCTTCTTCTGTGGGAAGTAAGGTACCTATCGAGATAGCTATAAATCATCGAGCTGTTCTTGGAGAGTTAGAAAGAACACTACCAGAAACTGTTCAAATTCTACGCTCTATAGCAGGACAGACAGGAATATATTTTCTACATCATACCGATTATAGTGAGGCTCCTCTTGCTCTAAAATTAATGCCAAATCCTAGCACCCATGTGATCGCTGATCATTTTTATAGAAAGCTAAATTTTTCAACCCCTCTTTATACTACATTCCCTAGAGAATCAGAGTTAGGGCAACTAGCCTTAAAGAAGCTAGAAAATTTGGCGTTAAATGATTTAAGAGAAAAGCATCAGCTGGCAGAAGATAGCCAACAAGCAGAAATCTATGGGGAGAGAATTAGGCAATTAGAATATCAGCTAGAAAGTACTCAACATATAATGGTAATGAAGTATATTTCAGGCACACCTTTTGCTGAGCTGCCAGTAGATGAATTTATGAAAGCCTTAACGCAAGAAAAGATTTTATTGGATATAGGAGAAATGATCTTTTTAGACGTATTATTCCACAATACAGATCGCATGCATCCTGAAAGATCAAATAATTTGGATAATTTACTCTTACAAACTGAGCCCTCAGAGGGGAAGAGAAGTATAGCTTTAATTGATCATGATTTTAAAGTTGATAGTAGAAATTGGACAACTGTCGCTAAGACTCTTGAAAATTTAGCCAAAGGGAATTTAACTGAAAAAATTATTGATAATTTGTGCACCTCTATTAACTTTAAACTTAAAGATGATCCTGTAACAGCTGAGGAGTATCAGGAGAGTTTAAAGAAAGATGATAAAATTAGAGTGTTCTTACAAGAGGGTTTTCGTAAAGGAGCCCATAATTTACTAGAAGTTTGCAAAGACTCAGAAGTATTACCAGCATTATTAGATGTTTCCTCGCCTAATAATCCCTCTTCACAAGAAGCAGTGCTTTCTGATAGGGTAGAAACATTCAAAAAACTATTAAAAATCGTGAAAAAAGAATTTCATTAATAAAAGATAAGTAGGGAAAAAATGAGTGTACCTGTTAGAGGAGAATATCATGACTTGGCAGCTCGAGCAGATTTTTTAAAAAAGTTTACTTTAACATTTAGTAGCCCTTTAAAATTAAATAAAGATACCTATAATCGCATAAAATATTATGCACCAAAAGCTCTTAAAACCCATTTTCTATTTAATTTAGAGAAACTATATTATCAATTGATAAAAAAAAGCCACCCTGTTAATTATGAAAAATATAAGCTGATAGTCAAAGATGTAGAAAAGTATCTAAAAACCAAACAACAACAGCTCACTTTACTAAGCAACCATCTATTAGTAGATGCGCAGGATCCCTGGTTATTGGCTTACACTCAAACTAAAAACATGTCTTTGCAAGAAGCTAGTGAGCATCTACAAGATCTTTTATTTTCCTGGGAAGAATTAGCCAAATATGAGCTTGAAGACTTTATTCCTTTAGACTTAAAAGACTTGGACGACTACATACAGAAGTTAGATGAAATCTATCGGCCCTTATTAGAAAAAAGCTGCCCCGTGGAAAATAAGTCTTTAGAGAATCAAAAACTCAACGAGCTAGCTGATAGAATTTCTACTTTAAGAGATAAAATTGAGCATCATAATTTCTCAGAAATCTCTCAACTATGCCAAAATATTCGGGCTATTATACATGTTACAAGTTAAGCTAGGATTAACATTTATCATTGACAGATGGGTAGAGGACCAAAATTCATAAAAATTAAGGATAATGATAGGCGGGCCTGTTGGAAGGCAATATCATGATTTGACAGCTGGGGCAAGTTTTGTAAAAGTTGCCAGAGTATAGTAAGCTTAAGATGCGATTCTGCAGGCATCTATAAATTTAAAGATGCTTGCAAATTGCTAGTTTTTTTAAAGGCTGCCCTTTTTGATTCCTATTGATTCCTTCTCCTGAAAAATTTAAGGAGCACTATCCCCAGATCGCTTACATATAAAAAGTTTTGCAGGTAGGACTATAGCTTACCTAGTACGCATGTAGGTATGGCTTCTGCAAGAAAAGCTAGAATAGATTTCGCTTACCGATAAAGAGTTCTGATGCAGGTCTAAAGCACCTCCCTTCATCTTGCGCCCTAGGCAGACTAACTACTTAAAAAGGCCTTACGTGCAATGACTAAGTTTCTTAAAGCTTCTTTTACGCAGTCGATAGGAAAAGCCTTAAAGAACTAGCTGATTAAGTCTCTTTATTAAGAGTCAAGATTAAAAATTAAACTCTGTTAAAAATTTCTCTCCTCTTTAAGAGATCTAACCCCTACACTCTATTAAAAACTAAAACCAGCAAAGTGCATTTTTTTTAATTTAAAAGCTATTCCTAGTAGAGGGTCCATTTAAGGATAACTAAGTAGCAAGCTAAGGTCCAATGCTTGCTACTTAGTCTCTTTTCTAGCTTATCGCCTAGCTTAACGGACGGGGCAAGCACCTGTTGCACACGCAGCTTCTAGCTCTTCATCGCGCATTTCAATGCCTGAATAATCGATATCTTTCAACTTAGCCACATAGGTATCATAGTTTTCTTTAGTGACCACTTCCTGTGGTAAATAGGCATATCCTAGGTCTTCGGCATTTTTTGTAGGATCATTACGAAATAGGAAGGAGACTCCTACATAAGTATCCCAATTCTCTAACAGCCAGTCAATAATAGCAGGAACCTCGGAGGGATCATAAGAGATGGTATTGGAAACATTCTGCTCACACCATGTTTCTTGTAAAAGTTTATACCACTCGAGCTGATGAACAGCCGAATCGGTGTTTACCTCTACCTCTTCCACTTTGCCATTCTTCCTGGTGACCATCATCCGCGTAAACGAAATGCCTTCAAATTTTACAGGAAATTTAACAAGCACAGATTCTGGCTCGTAAGGTTTTTCTACCACCGTATAGCCTGCAGCGCGAAAACGTCCCACTAATGGATCATGCTTAGAATAAGTAATATTATTGAAAATATATTTTCCTAGCGGTAAATGCACCCCTTCTGGCACTTCACCCCATTCTTCTGTTCCCATGATTTTGCTTAAGGTGCCACTAGGTTTCACGCAAGTGACGTTTTTAGGCAAAGGAGAATTAAGCTCATTAGCCATACTATAAGCTGCACTTACAGTGATATTACGCATACGCTTGTAATCATAGGCAGTCAGATCACTTCTTGCACGAATACCTGTTAAACCTACCCCACATAGATGGAGAAAATCATTATTGAGATGCCAAGCTTCTTGAAGGATTTCATCTCTTAAGTTAACCATCGTTTGACGATAGTTCATTCTGCCGGCTAGATAAAGGGCTCTCTCTAAGCCAATTTTATCCCCTTTAAATGCTAATACATTTACCTCGGTTAAGTTGCAAAAACTTTTATTACCTAAAAGAATCTCTACACATGGATTACAGCCTTTAAACCAAGGTGCCCTCCTTTCAGCCTCCATGGCATTAATAAAACCAGGTTCTGATCCTCCAGAATCCATCATGAGTTGAAAAAGGCTTTCTAATTCTGCTTTGGTTGGTTTTTGGCGAAAAAGAAGGCTATTATTGGATTGTTGACGATGAGCATTTCCTTTAAGCCACCATTCTTTTTTTGCTACTGCAAACTCTTCCCATTCTGGTTGAGCATATTCAAATAGCGCAATCTGGGCTGAGCGGCGGCTAGAAAGAATGGTACCCAGCCAATTGACGATATCTAAGATATCTATGCGAGTCAGAAGCTGATCAGCCCGGTCGGATAAAATTTTAGCAATCGCTTTAAAGGCTTTAGCAATTTGCTCATCTCCTGATGAAATCCAGCCATACCCTTTAAGGCGTGTCCCTGCAGGTCGGATCTCAGAAAAATCAAGTACTAAAGTTCTAGCAGGATATTTACCTGCCACTAGTTTACCCACAGCTTTTGCCCAAGCAATCGCTGAATCTCCGACTTTAATTGTCCATGTTTTTGTTTCAGGATCATAAGTTTCTACATTATTCTGCTCGCCACCTTTGCCTGTTCGATTAGAACGAATCACCCGAATCTCTTGTAAAGGCCTACGAAAACCGTTTAGAGTGCCAGTAATAGGCCTAAAGCCTACACCGCAACCTTGTAACAAGAGCCAAAGCACATCGACAATATCATAGACTGTTTCCACATGGGTATAAGAACAATTAAACATGCTAGACTCACGTTTACGGCTCAACTCTGTTCCACCCAACCATAAAGTTCTGCCGGCAGGTGCTACTTGACGATTAAGAATAAGCCCGCGTAGCTCTTCCAATTCATCATCTTCGCGATCACTCAGATTACGCCCTAAAGCTCTTTCCCACAGCCAATGCTGATGGCTAATTACTCGTTCAACAACTTGATCCCAACTTTCTAGCAAAGTTTCTCCCTCATTGATAGGGCGATGATATGTTCTCAAAGCTGTGGCCATAGCCCTTGCTGTTGGTTTTGTCATGATCTTTAATCCTTACATAGATAAAATATTTTAAAAATCTCTTTCTTTCTTTTTCTAAAAACACAAGATGTTGTGGTATAAAAGCAAAAAAACCACTACCGCTTGTGTTTTTAAACGTCCAAGGTATCTCCTTTTTTGCCTTAAAAGTCAATATCGACTTTTTTTTTAAATCCTCCCTGGGAAGAAAGAAAAGAAGAGCTTTTAAGTTATTGATTCTAAAAGAGCTGAAGCGGATTAAAAAACCTTTTTTCAGTTATCTATAGTTTTAAGGATAAAGAGCTTAAGTTTACTAGAAAATACTTTCTTTTTTATTTGAACATCTTCACAAGCTCTGCAAGCTTCACATCTTTAAGTTGGATTGGATTATCTAAAGCATGCGAAGCTCTTTGCTTTAAAATTTTTTGGATTTTTTGCTCTTCTTGCTCTTGATCTAATAAATGATAGTAGTCAGCACAGATTGTCAAAAGCTCTTGAAAGTCCTCTTCTATTTCAAGCATAGGAAATGTTTGACGGACAAGTAGACGAAATAGTTCAGGAGTGCCTCCATTGGATAAAAAAGTAAGAACTTCTAAACTCAAATCTAAATCCTGCGCTTTTTTAATGCGTTGAATGAGGTGCAAAATTATTTCATCCGAGTTTTCGGGCTCAGAACGATAAAGAAGGCGTGCCCGCAAAAAATCAAACCAAGCTACATCCTTACAATAAGGTCCAAAGCTCTCTAGCAAATCAGCTGCATAAGGATAATGATGATCGTCAATCTGCTCAGCAATATAATCATATAGAAATGTTTCCAAATCATGGGCGCATCCTTGAGATACCATTTCGAATATCTCCAAAGGGTCTGCTCCTTCATCAGCATGCTTACCAAGAATCATCTCTAGATTAGACATTGCATCTTGAATGTCTGCTGGATAAGCACATTTTCCTTGATCATAAGCAAAAATTTGATGATCTAATTCATCACAAAAAATGGATAAACAGGGCTTTTCATTTACAAAACGGCGCCATAATTCGAAAACCACTAAATATATTTGATCTTGCTCACTTGCCTCTAAATTTAAATCTGCGACTAAACCCTCGCACAGCTCCTCCGGTGAATCCACATCTTGCGCCAACGCCAGCAGGGAAACTTTATCTAAAGCCATATCTTTTTGACGCAATCTTTCAAATAAATCTTCATGAGAAAGACGACGATAATCCTCAACCTGCCAAGGTTGCACCTGGGTGTTAGGATCTAACAACCAATTTATACGCAAAGAATTAAACAAAGCACGCCGCTCAATATTCATAGGAGTATGTCACCCTTTTTTATATAAAAAATCATAGCATATTTATAATAAATAATCTAGGTAAGTAAGCAAGAAAGATAAAGAAGTTTGTAGACGAAAACGCTATTAAAGTTAAATTAAAAAGTAGGTGAAAGTTTAAAAGAATAAAGGAGCTATCAACATTTAATAATCTCTAACTCGGGAAAGCTGCTTTTCCATTTGATGAACACGCTCTTGCAGTTCGACAAACAACACTTCTAAGGCTCGGCATTTTCTGTCAAATTCTAAAGTATTTTTCAAAGTACCGTCTAAAGTGTTTTTTAGAGTAAGATAGGAGTTGCTTAAAACAGGGCAAAAGGTTGAGCTTGGTAAGCTCCATGCCTCTGAATTACTTTCATGCAGCGTGGGTCTATCACTGTCTTGTGCTATCATTCTTTTTCTCCAAAAGTAATGTGCTGACCAGAATATCAAAAAATTCATATTAATCACAAGCGAAAATTAGGAGCCAGGCAGATATAGAAGCTATACAAAATGTTCGTGAGTTTAAGGTAGCTTAGCCTCTTACAAATATTTTCAATCCAACTTTTAAGGCCTCAAAAAGCGAATAGATTCTTGAGAAATGAAACCTATTAAATGATCGGTCGTTCGTATCTTTAACACCCTTCCCTGTTCTTCAGATTCCAGCACCTCTACTTTACTTCCTCCCCTTAAAGGTTGCAAAGTCACTAAAGCCAAGTTAAGATTTTTTTCTCCATATAAGTGAGTCGCGTGAATCAAAACACCTTCTATAGGCTCAAAATATTGGCTATAAATAATGCTACAAAAAAATAAGAGATTTACAAGGGCTACGCTACCCACCAGAATTTTTAACCTTGCCCAATTTTTCCATATCCATAAAGAGGCAAGACTGCAAAAAAGAAAAGTAAAGACACATAGAATTTCTAAACGCTCGGGTAAAGACAAATAAAAGTGAAAGGAAAAAACTTTTTTTAACAAGGAAGGTGACTGCGTAGAAGGGATATTTAGCTTAGCAAGCGTTTCTTTTAATTTAAACTCAACTTCCAGATCGCGTGGCCTTAAGCGCTTAGACTGATAAAAATAAAAAGCCGCCCAGGGATACTGCTCAAGATTAAAATAGGTTTCAGCCAAGTTACTATACAGGGCACCATTGCCCTGCAGAGGGCAATAGAGCTTATCTAAAGAATGATAAATCATCAATAATCTGTTAAGGGATTGGCGACGATGAAAAAAATTGTTAGATTGCGCAGCCTCTTGGTAAGCTGCACGCGCTTGCTCTAAAAGAGGTACGGAAGAATTAGAAAAAGGAAGGATAAAAAAATTTAAGAGAGCATACCCTATTGCTACGCTAAGCAAAGCACAAAAATAGATCGTTTTATTAACCATGTTTAATCTCTTGAAGTTTTTGGTGCAACCGCTGCCCTTCTTCTAAAGCTTGAGAATAGAGCTTTTCATCTGGCGCTGTGCCACTATAACGCTGAAAATCGATAGACAGCAGCAAAGCACGTACTTCGCCTGCAATCCCCTCCAAAGGTAGATCTGCTCCTACAACTTCTTGGTGATTAATTAGGCCACATTCAAATAATTGCTGGATTAACAATCGATGAAGCAATTCATAAAAGAGAGGAGAATTTTGGGGGGCTTTTAACATCTCTTGATACATGCCTAAGCTCGTCTTCTTTTTTGCTTTCCCTCCTCGAATTTTTAGTGAAACTTGTAATTTATATTGCAGTCCCACTACTCCTAAGCTTAAAGGAATTAACCCTATTACCCACCAAGAACCCAAAATTTTATTCCTTAAATCGGCAGGGTCTAAAGATTGCATTTGATAGAAAGCTAAAGGAGGCAGATGCTGATAGCTCTTTATCCATTCTGCTAAAGTTTCTTGGCTTTGAAAGGTTATAGGAAGAGAAGAGGCCAGATCAGTAGATAAGATATTTTCGCTAGGAGAAATAGTAAGAGCAATAGGAGCGCTATGCAAAATTTTATACTGCTCGCTCTTAGGATCAAAATAAGAAAATTGAATAGAAGGCAGACTTTTAATCTCTGCAGAAAGAGGGTAAAGCTGGATCTCAAAGTATTTGCTATCATCTTCTTTTTTACCTATCGCAGGAAGGTCATTTTCTTTAAAAAGGCCGCTAAAGCCTGGTTGACAACAAATTTCAGGAAGAGAAACGCTATCCCAATTCGAGGTATTGCCTTTAATGGTTACCCTCACAAAAACTGGATCTCCCACGCTAAGGGTTGCAGCACTCAGTAAGTTTATATCCATCGTAAATTCTCCAAAAGCTCCATTAAAAGAAGCTGGCTGATCTTCTAAGGGAAAAGGCTTTACGCTTAGTTTAACAAGGGGTGCTTGAGAGCTAAGATGAGTGGTTGTAAACTGCTTATTACCTCTAGCATCTTCCACGTATACTACTCCTTCGATTCTGGAAGGCCCCCAAGCATATTCTCCAGGTTTAAGCGCTTGAACTTGCTGAGAAACTTCAAAAAAGCTTAAATCTTTTTCTGTCCAAGTGCGGATATCAGGACGCCCTACTTTCTGCAACCCCTCTGCTTCCAACATAGGCAATACTTCTTTTAAAAGAGCAATATTGCCTTTATAGCTATAGCGATAAACTAATTTTGTTTCTTGGCCTGGATATAACTGTTTAAGACCTTCGTTGTAAGCCTCCAACTGAAGAGCAGCCTTAAAGTTCTCATCCGATGATGCTAAAGGAGAGGCAAGAGGAGCTTGAATTTCATAGGTAATAGGGAAAGTTTTAAAGATTTTCCCATCCACTTTTAAAGATAAAGAAGAAAGTGTGTAGGTTCCTTGATTTTGAGGAGGTAAAGTAAATTGATAGATACTGACAGTTAATAGGCTGTCGGGAGAGATTTTTACGCTCCTCAGCAAATTAATCTTTAAAAAACGATCATTTAAAAGGGCACTTGATTCCTCTACTTTTTGATCGCTATTATGCGTAACTTCTAGTGTACCTTTTAAGGGCCATCCTTGATGCAAAGTCACTGGATCAAGAAAAGCACTTACAGAAATATTTGCTAAGACAGAAGCTTGAATCAAGATAGATCCTAAAAAGACTAACATCCCCTTCAGTTTCCAATGATAAAAAAGAAAAGCTACCATGGCTTTAAACCTTCTTTGATAAAAGCAGGTTGAGAAGGCAGCGGTTGATCTTGCCTATTCATCTGTTGAATCAAACGTGCCATCTCCTCAAAAGATGATTGAAAAGGCTGAGGAGATGAGGTTTGTAAATTAGGTTCCATAGAGCACTTACCTGTTTTATGAGGTTCTTTCATCTTTGTAAGGGCCTCTTGCCAGATATCCAATACTTTTTCCTGAGCCTTCATAAGTTTAGGTAGGTCTAATAACGAAGTTTGAACAAGGTCTACAATTTTTTTAGCCAGCCTATTTCCTTGCTGAAATAAAGGAAACACTTCGTTCCAGGGAGAAAATTGGCAACGTTCCTCCCTCCCCGCAAGCGAAGCTTTGGCATTAAATTTTGCAAGCTGCTGAGAGTAGGCAGCTTGATGAAAATATGAGGAAAATGTTAGCAAATATTCCTGGGAGGGTAGGATAAACAAAGCTGCCTCATGCACAGTCTCGCCTTGGCTTTCTTGCAAACGAGCGAGAAGTCTTGCCTGAGCTAATGCATGCCTCTGTTCATCTATCGCAGCTTCAAGGACTAGATCTGGACGAGCATGAATATCGGCGTGAAGAATTAAAAGAACACGCCTTAACTGTTGAAAAGATTCATTAAAGTACAATTGAGCTTTTAAATCCTGCAAAAGTTGAAGCTGGTCCGAACTCGCCTGCAAATTATTTTCGATAGCCTCCATACCAGCTTTAAGTCTTTCATGTTCTGAAGGCAAGGAAATCCTATGCAGTTTTTGCTTTAAGAAAAGCAGCGTATTAAATTCTAGAAGATCTTGCAAAGCGGCTAGTGAAAAATCGCTTAAAAGACTGGCTATATTCTCTTGAAAGGGATGTTGCGCAAAAAGAAGATGCATAAAGTGATTTAACCCCTCCATTGCCATTCCTAGGTTAGCTTCAGCGGCAGTAAAATGGCTCTTTGAGATTAAGGGAGCTACCTGATTAAAATATTTTGCCGCTCTTTCCAATAAGAAAAAATTTTTATCCCTCTGGAGTTGAAGATTAAGTGCATCCCATAGAGGAAGCCAACTCATTACATGTCTCTTAAAAAGATCTCGATATTTATCTTCTAAAGAAGCTGTCAGATGGCTTTCCAACAAAAAATCAAGATCTTGCTTGAGCAGCTGCAAGCCGGTTGCTAACCATGGAAGACTTTGCGAGGGGGCTGCCTGCACCATAAGATTATCTCTAGCTTTTTCGCGCATATCCACCCTAGCCATTTTAGAAAGAGTAGCTGCTTGGCCTAAAGGATAGCCCTTTTGACACTCATCTTGCCCGCTAAGTTTTAAGAGTTGACATTCAGCTTCTTGAACTAAAGGAATGTTTTCTAAAAAGCATTCAAAAAAGTAAAGCGCTTTAAAATAAGAATCTGGAAGAGGTGACGAAGAAGCCTGCGGAACTTGGCGTAACCTCTCTCCCTGATAAAAGTTAGCAAGCGCAAGATTTCTAAGAACGCGATACCTTAATAAAGGCGCACTAGTTTTGTTCCTCGATAAAGCCTGCAATATCTCGATAGCTTCCTCTTGCTTTCCTTGTGCAGCCAAAGCAGTCCCTAAATTATATGTCACTACACTTTTTTCCCATGCAGATAGATCTTCTGCTAGCATTTTTTGATAGATGTTGGTTGCTTCAACATAATTTTTAGCTGAAAAATAATCGGCTCCCAGCTGCAGCGACTCTTGCAGATTTTCACTAGCGGTAATTTTACCTAAGAAAAAAAAGCTGATGAATAAGAAGGCTGAAAATTTATTTAAACGCAAAGAAGTAGATGAAGAAAAGGCCCTATCTGGCCATAACAGGTAAAAAGCCAACAAAAGGATAGCCAAACTTAAAGGAAACTGGTAATAGGAATCATACTTTAAATCCTCTTCTACATTTAAGGCTTGCCTTGCATCCTTTAAAGAAAAAATATCGGCTTTAGAAATTTGAGCAGCAAGATCCTCAGCAATGGCACTAGCAGGAAAAGCATAGCCGGCGTAATAGCGCCCCTCCCCTTTTTCACTTAAAGCCTTCAAAACATCTTCGTTTAAATGAGAAATGATTCTTTGGCTTTTATCCCTTAAATGAGAAATTTCTAGGCCTTTCAATGTACCTACACCAATCGTATAAATGCGCGTTTCTTGCAGCGCACCTAATGAAGCTTCTAGCTCTTTGATATAATTTAGACGAGCACTTCCCGCTAACTCTTCCAAGCGATTATCGCCACCATCAGAAATGATAATGATAGTTTTAATAGAAGAGGTTAAAGATGCCAGGTAATGTTCATGCAGATAGCGCAGCATATCTTTTAGATCAGTTCCACTTACATCACCTTCATTAATCGCCAAATGATGTAACATGAGCCGCATAAAAAGGTAATCCATAGAAGGCGGAGATAGCTTGGTCACCTCTGAGGTAAACCCATACAGCGATGCTGACTGCCCTTGCAGGCGGCTTATTACCTGATCGGCAATATTCTTAGCATTCTCTAAACGGCTTTCGCCTAGTCGTCCATCTAATAGGCTCATAGAGGCAGAAGCATCAATCAAAAAAACCACCTCATGCGGTTGCATACGCTTAATATCATGCGTCTGTTGAAGATGTTCTATCATTTCTTGAGAATAATGGGGATGGCCTTTAGGCTGCATTAAAGCTAAGCAAAGGAACATCCAAGCTCCACATATTGCTGCTACCTTTAAGCCCAAGCATAGCTTAGGCTGGGCCATTAATACATAGGGCAATTTGTCTTTACTCGTATAATGAGCAAAGATTTTTAGACGGTGGCAATAAAGCCTCCAAAATAATAGTAGAAATAGGAGAATAAAAAATAGTAAATAGCTTGCTTGGGGAAAAGTATAGTAAAGCCCATTAAAGTTCATGGAACCTTCCTTAAGAAGGTCGTTTGCAGGACAATGGCTAGCCATACCATAAACATTCCGCCTGCTATTAAATAAGGAGAAAATGAAATCTGCTGATAAATAGACGGTTTTCCTCCCACCAGCCCTTGCGAAAGAAGAATACTTTTTTCTAGGCGATCAATCGTGGCATATACCGTTTTCATCTCACCAGGATCATTTAATATAAATAAGCCTCCTCCCGTCAATTGGGTAATTTCTTCCATTTGTCGCCGCTGAGAAGATAGCTGATCAGCATACATCCTAGGATCAATATTGATAAAATAAAGACGAACCCCCTTTTCTTTTGCAAAAGCTGCCGCCTCTTTTAGTCCTAGATTACGCCAAAGGCTATTTTTGTCTAAAATATTAGGATCTTGCAGGCCATCTGTCACTAAGATAATGATAGAATTTTTTATGTTATAAGCAGGCAGACTTTTTTGAGCTAAATGATTAGCATAATACTGGGTAGCAGCAATCATGCTAACAGTTTTGTAAATAGCATAACCCATGGCCGTACCATTGTCTTCTTGTTTTTTAACCACCTGAATATGAGCTAAAGCTTTTAAAATCTGTTGATGGTCTAGGGTCAAAGGAGAAAGAATATGAGGCACTCTAGCAAAGGTGATGAGTCCTATAAGATCGTTAGCTCTTCCTTTTAAGCCTGCGGAAGGGTTTCCTTCGATAAATTCTTTTGTGACTTGTTTAAGGAGAGCTTCTTTGGAAATATTCTGTCTTTTACCGCCAAGGGTAGCTGTCACCTCTTCTGCCATAGAGCCAGATTGATCAAGTAATAAGTAAATAGCAATTCCCTCGGTGGGGAGAAAATTTTTATCGTCTTTCTCAGCAACAGCTAAAGAGGGCCTGCGCACCAAAAGATGCGGGTCTGCTAAAGCAACTAAAAACAAAATTAATCCACCCCCATGAAGCCAAAGGGGAAGCTGAGAGAAGGTGGTCTTCCATCCAGAATTAAGAAAAGAAGAGTCTAGATGAGAAAATAGCAGGGACGGTTTTCTCAGGTGATTTTTTTTCCTTGCTAGGCCATAACATAAGCTAAATAAAACTAATGCTACTATGGATCCCCAAGGGTCGATTTCAAAAGAAATATTTTGCATACATTTACTTTACTACAGATGGGTATAACAAAATATAGATAAAGGATAAATAAGATAATGGCTTTTCTTAAAATAGCTAGAATGGCCCTATCCATTTTTATCACTGCATGCAACTTATTAACCTGTATAAAATTTATTTAAATAATATAAAACCTGTTAGGAAACATTAAGATCTTTAATGCTCTAAGATAAAGAGCATAAAAAAATATTAATCATAGGCTCTTAAGATACTCTTTATGCAGCCCCTCCTTTATAAGCCCCTCTCCTTTAAATAGAAGAGGCAGCTTTTAGAGGATGAAGGTAGGCAGATTTAGCCCTCTAAGGGGCATGATAGTGAATCCATTGAAAAGGCTAGGGCCGCTTTTTATTTTTCTTAACACTTTTAGTCAGCTTTGCTTCTATAAAAGCCCAAGAAGTAAAAAATTTAAATTTAACTTCCCAATTTCTATGATTTCCAAAGATGAGGACTTTAAGGCTTATATACAAAGTTGACCTTAAGGGACTACCATGATAAAAGCAGCGATATCATCGCTAGAGTTTTTATCTGTAGGATCTAATTTTTTAATATTAACATAATTGTCTCTCTCGAAGGTGGGGTGAACAATAGCCGCCTTAATTTCCTCCAAAAGATGGATGGGATCGATCTGCTGATGGCATAGAATAGAATGAAGAATTTCAGCGGGCAGAAAATCTGTAACTCCATCTGTAAATCCATAAATTTTGTCTCCCGTCTGGACCTCTTTTATCTCTAAATGAATGGATGAATTTTTACTTAGCGAAGACAATTCTAACGAGCTTTCGGGCGTAAGGCGGTGAATTTCCCCTCTCGTTTCATGCCATAGGGAACTATCTCCCACATGTGCTGAACAAACATATTTTTTTTGATCTATTTCCAAAATAATTGCCATACTAAAAGTAGATGCTGTGCCAGCTATTTCAAAAGAAGTATTGATATCTAATAAGACGCTCTTCATAAAAAGTAGAACTTGATCTTTATCATGGGTGCCCAACATTTCACTTTTGAATTTGCTTACAAAATCTCCATTAAACTTATTCCAAATAGGCTCTAATTTATTAGCTCTAACTCCTGGGTTACCATGCCCTGTTCCATCCGCAATATAAGCCGTTGCACATTCAGGAAAAACATGAACGAAATCCAAGACTCCCTGCTCAGTATCTTCTGAATGATAAGTCGCCGAAGCCTCACATCCCCAACTTTGGATGCTCATAGTTTTTGTAATAAAAAGGGGATCAATGTGGCAAATCCAGCGGCGCGCATTCAGGTTAACAATTTTTTCATCAAGATGCTGCAGAGCTTTTCTAGCGGTGGTGTCTTTTATTTCTGGGTTCTTTTCTCGTAAAAAATTGGCTACATTACTTAAGCTGGCTTCTCCTTTACCTAGATAGGCTAAAATTTTCTGCAGAAACGATAGCTGGCTTCTATCACTTAAAACTTGAAGGGTTTTTTCTCCGTTAGCTGTACGAAGCAACAAAATAGGCCTCTGGCCTCTATCATTTTTATTTTCTTTCGTTTTACTATACAAATCATAATAAGCATTAAGAGTGCTTTCTAAAGATGAATTTATATGACTTCCTGAGCTCATAGATGGTCTCCACTTTACTGATTATAGGATAAAGTTATAATAGCAATTAAATAGGATAAGGTTATAAACGAAATTAAATTTGTATTTAAATACCTAAAGAGGCTAGCATTCTTTTATATTCTAAAAAACCGACTCTATTAAAACTTTTTCCTTTGACAATTTTTAGATAGAGTCTAATCGATTACTTATCTTTAACGGGTGATCATGCTGCTAATTAGCGCATCTACGTTTTTAAATAATTTTTTCCAAAGTACTTCTTTAGCTAATCGTCCCGCTCCTGATTTTTTACTTCACTTGCAAAAATTTTTCAAAAAATAAATCTCCCAAGAACAGCCAGTTATCTGGGCGCAAAATTTTTTAAGAACCTACCCGATTAAGTTCTTTTTAAATTAAACCCTACTTATAATAATAGCATTAAAAAATAATAACTAAATATAAAATTTTAATATTTTAATATTTTAATATTTTAATATTTTAATATTTTAAATTTATAAAATAAAATACAACTTATTGGATAAAAGGGCGTTGTTGCGTAAATGCTAAGAAGTGTAGGCGATAAGATTGCCCTTTAACACATAAGAGCTATAAAATTTAGTTTGCTTAAACAAAAATATAGGCAGGCTATGGAAAAAAAGCTTAACTACCGCATACGTAACTGGTCGGATTATAACAAAGCTTTAGAACAAAGAGGAAGCATAACTTTATGGTTTTCGGATGAAACTATTAAAGGATGGAGGGAAAATAAAAGCACGGGGAAGAAGGGCCGTCCAAGAATTTACTCTGCTGACGCTATCCTATGCGTGTTGATGATTAGGGCGGCTTATCATTTACCCCTCCGTGCTGTACGAGGGTTTGTGTCATCGCTGATTACTTTGCTGGCTTTGGGATTGCCTGTTCCTTGTTATACCCGCATTTGTAGGCGTGCTAAAGAGCTTGGGCAAGAGCTTACAAAGCTAAGCCGTAAGCGTCCGACAGACATAGTCTTTGATTCCACTGGAGTGAAAGTTTATGGCGAAGGAGAGTGGAAAGTACGCCAGCATGGCAAAGCAAAGCGGAGGACTTGGAGAAAGATTCACTTAAGCGTTTGCCCAGACTCGCATGAGATTATTTTGAGTGAACTAACAACTAGCAATAAAGCTGATGATTTAGTGGCAAGCCAAATGATCCCCAAGCTGCCAAAGAGCGTAAAGACCACTTATGGAGATGGTGCTTATGATAGGCAAGCTTTCTATCGATCGTCTTATGCTCGGGGGATGGATCCTGTAGTGCCTCCAAGAAGAGGAGGAAGGCTAAGCCAAGAGACGGACAAACCGTGGATGAAAAAAAGAAATGATAACATAAAAGTCATTCAAGGCTTGGGAGGAGATGATGAGGCTAGGCAGCTTTGGAAAAAGCTTAGTGGCTATCATAGAAGATCGCTTGCTGAAACGGCAATGTACCGCTTTAAAAGAAGCTTTGGAGGAGATTTTCGCTCTAGGAAGCTAGACTATCAGCGGGCAGAATTATATGCTAAATCTTTGGCGATGAATAAGATGACAAAACTTGGAATGCCCAAAGGACAATGGGTACTAACTTGATAAGCTTTTAAACAGACCAACTATTAGATCATTTACGCAACAAGGCCGGATAAAAGGAAGGTTTATTTATCGGCAGATGTAGAAATTGAGATAAATATCGTGAAAAAAGAGGTAATAAAAATCTAAAGAAAGTTTTCCATTGGCTCCTTCTATCCTACGAGTCAAAGAAAAGACCTTACATGACATGCGAGCCTCTGACACGGAAAAACAGCTGAATAGAGATGAAAGAGATGACCACCCCTACATTTGCTAGTGTTTACAGTTAAATGATTATTAACATCTTTTCAGCAAGCGGTCATGGAGATATGCCTACTTGATGCACTGAGGATGAAGGGAAAATAAAAACACGCAGCCAATAGAAAAAACAGTTATTTGCAAGCATTTTTGGCTTCGCAGGTGCCAGCAAAATCGCCTTTAAAGCTTGGTATCCGCCCTATGATCGCCTACTATCTTCAAACAACAATAAATACCGGCAAAACTAAAATTATTCCTCCTGACTCCAGGCTTTAATAAAAACATGAGAATGAGGGAGTAATCTTATTGTTGCACTTTATTGAAAAAAATTTATCCCGTAGCTCTAAAAACTAAATTTCCTAAAAATTTTTATCATCTTGATAATTCGTAGCCGATAAAAGCAGATAGATTCAAGAACCCAGCTTAAAAAGCTATATCTCGCTAAGAGAAAGTGTTATACAACCTTGATAAAAGGTTAACCTATCAGCCTCCAATCTAGTTAATATTTCAAGACTCTTCAGTGCTTTGTTTCAGCTTATTTTTTCAGAAAAATCTTAAAAGATTAGCTACCCGCTAATATAAAAATCCAATATGACCTATAAAAGCCCTATTGATGATTAAACAAATCTCATCAATCATGTAAGATAAGAGCAATCAATTTTCAAATACAGGGGATATAAACTTATTCCCTGACTCCCAAAGCTTCTAACAAGCGCTCAAGATCGTCAAGGTTAAAATAGTCGATAGAAATGCGCCCTTGCCTTCCCTTGGCGCGGATAAAAACTTTAGTGCCTAGTTTATACTGCAGTTTTTCTGCTAGTTGCTCTAAATAAAAGTCACGCGTTTCATAAGAGAGTTTCTTATGCTTAATTTTTTGCTTAAGTTTTTGTACCGCTTTTTCAGTTTCACGCACACTTAAACTCTCTCTTAGAATCAATTCATGCAGATAAACCTGCTTTTCGGCCCCTTCTACCGCTAGGATAGCTTTGGCATGCCCCATGGTAATTAGATTTTTACTTAAACTATCTTGTATAAGATTAGGTAAAGACAATAAACGTAGATAATTGGCAATCGTCGAACGTTTTTTTCCCACCGAGGCGGCTAGCTTTTCTTGGCTAAATTTAAATTCTTCCATCAAGCTAAATAGGGCTTTAGAAATCTCTATAGGATTTAAATCCACTCGCTGAATATTTTCAATTAAAGCAGCTTGGGCAGAAAGTATATGACTTGACGATCGCACAAGCACAGGAATTTCGAATAAGCCTGCTAGCTTAGCAGCACGAAAGCGCCTTTCTCCTGCCACCAGCTCATAATGCGAAGAATTTTCCACAGTTCTAACAATAGGTGGATGAATTAAGCCCACTGCTTTTATAGATTCAGCCAATTCTTTTAATTCAGATTCAGCAAACTGCCGTCTAGGCTGAAAAGGACTTATATTAATATGATCGAGCGGCACATAACGCAATTCTTCGAACAAAGAAAGTTTTTCCTGGGAAACATTCATACGTTTTACTTTTAACTTTACAATAAATAAACATGTTATATGATATTCGTTCTAGACAGCGCAAAAATCAAGCAAAAAAGCCCTCAAATATGAAAAAAAATCTAAAACGCGAATTGCTCTCCTCCGACACATCCCTCTCTTGGTCTGATGCCCTCCTAGCGCATCCTTTGACTCAATGGGCCTTAGGTAACGGAAAAATTCTTCTTTATTCTTTTTTAGGGCTTATAATCCTTGGCTTTATTCTCTTTCAATTTATATGGCGCCATCATGCCGCTTCTGAAGCTGATTTTATACGTGCGGAGAAAGAATTTTCTCTTTTTACCTCTTCTCAAGAAAGTAGCGATCCTGCCGCGGAAGTAGAAGCGCTAAGAAATCTTCATGCAATAAAGTGTTATACAACCTTGATAAAAGGTTAACCTATCAGCCTCCAATCTAGTTAATATTTCAAGACTCTTCAGTGCTTTGTTTCAGCTTATTTTTTCAGAAAAATCTTAAAAGATTAGCTACCCGCTAATATAAAAATCCAATATGACCTATAAAAGCCCTATTGATGATTAAACAAATCTCATCAATCATGTAAGATAAGAGCAATCAATTTTCAAATACAGGGGATATAAACTTATTCCCTGACTCCCAAAGCTTCTAACAAGCGCTCAAGATCGTCAAGGTTAAAATAGTCGATAGAAATGCGCCCTTGCCTTCCCTTGGCGCGGATAAAAACTTTAGTGCCTAGTTTATACTGCAGTTTTTCTGCTAGTTGCTCTAAATAAAAGTCACGCGTTTCATAAGAGAGTTTCTTATGCTTAATTTTTTGCTTAAGTTTTTGTACCGCTTTTTCAGTTTCACGCACACTTAAACTCTCTCTTAGAATCAATTCATGCAGATAAACCTGCTTTTCGGCCCCTTCTACCGCTAGGATAGCTTTGGCATGCCCCATGGTAATTAGATTTTTACTTAAACTATCTTGTATAAGATTAGGTAAAGACAATAAACGTAGATAATTGGCAATCGTCGAACGTTTTTTTCCCACCGAGGCGGCTAGCTTTTCTTGGCTAAATTTAAATTCTTCCATCAAGCTAAATAGGGCTTTAGAAATCTCTATAGGATTTAAATCCACTCGCTGAATATTTTCAATTAAAGCAGCTTGGGCAGAAAGTATATGACTTGACGATCGCACAAGCACAGGAATTTCGAATAAGCCTGCTAGCTTAGCAGCACGAAAGCGCCTTTCTCCTGCCACCAGCTCATAATGCGAAGAATTTTCCACAGTTCTAACAATAGGTGGATGAATTAAGCCCACTGCTTTTATAGATTCAGCCAATTCTTTTAATTCAGATTCAGCAAACTGCCGTCTAGGCTGAAAAGGACTTATATTAATATGATCGAGCGGCACATAACGCAATTCTTCGAACAAAGAAAGTTTTTCCTGGGAAACATTCATACGTTTTACTTTTAACTTTACAATAAATAAACATGTTATATGATATTCGTTCTAGACAGCGCAAAAATCAAGCAAAAAAGCCCTCAAATATGAAAAAAAATCTAAAACGCGAATTGCTCTCCTCCGACACATCCCTCTCTTGGTCTGATGCCCTCCTAGCGCATCCTTTGACTCAATGGGCCTTAGGTAACGGAAAAATTCTTCTTTATTCTTTTTTAGGGCTTATAATCCTTGGCTTTATTCTCTTTCAATTTATATGGCGCCATCATGCCGCTTCTGAAGCTGATTTTATACGTGCGGAGAAAGAATTTTCTCTTTTTACCTCTTCTCAAGAAAGTAGCGATCCTGCCGCGGAAGTAGAAGCGCTAAGAAATCTTCATGCAATCATGGCAGCACATCCAGAATTATACCCCAAATATGAGGGATTAATTGCTGAGACATTGTTACTAAGAGGAAAAAATGAAGAGGCTAGTCTGTATGCGACATCAGCAATTAAGCGAACAGCCTATGAAAATGATCCTTTCTATACTAGCTACGCCCAAACAACCCTTTTATTAGCTAGAGAAGAATATGAAGAAGGCTTGAAAGCCGCACTTAACCTAAGAAATTCGATGCTAGAACAGGGAGAGGCATTCAAAGATAAACCAGAAAAACTGCAATATGGGACTTTTTTATATGCTTTTAACTTATTAAGGATAGCCATGCTGCAGCAACAGTTGTCTCTTTTTTCAGATGAGCTTGCCACCTGGAAAGAATGGGAAGATCTAGCCCTAAAAAGCCGTGAAGGTACTCTTCCTTTTTATTTAAAAGATCAATTATTTTTATCCTTTAATAACTTGTTATCTGAAGGGAAAGCTTCCTTGGCTGATTATATAGAAGCAAGAAAGAAGCTGATAACAAAATAGTTAATAAGACTTGCTAATGTTTTTTTTAAGCTGCTATAACAAATTTTATCATGTATAAGTTTTAATAGGCATGATCGCTAGAGGATTTCCTAAATCCTGCACAACCTCTAGAGCCCTAGAAAGCCACATGAAAAAGAGTGCAGAACTATAAAAGTCCCGACTGATTTTTTAAGAATGAGAAATATAAAGAAGTTATAAATGAAATAATTATGCCTATCTATTTTAAAAATGGTGGGCTAAAAATGAATAGGGAAGATTAATCAATAGGTTGCATAATTTAAATTTTTTGAGATTTTTTATCTAAAAGGCTGTATTTCCAAAATATCACCTTAAAAAAAAACAAAAAATATAAAGCGCCGCTTTTGAAATCTCAATCAAAATTTTGAGACCACAAACGAGCCTTCAATCATTGAAAAAGTTTCCCTCTTAACCGCTCGATTAGGGCAGGTGGAGAAACAATGGTGAGTGTTGAAAATAGTTCATTTACTTTTAACGATATCCATGAACAAGCTGGGGAAGAGAGCTTTCTTCCTGCCTTGAACGTAATCGTTAACAAGCGACATACAATAATAAATAACACCCCATCTCTTTCCGTAGCGTCAGACCTAGCAATGAACGCCGTGGAAGTAAAAGGAATGTTTACAGTTTCTTTCTAAATAGGAAAAAGAGTACCCAATGCTATGACGGTTACCTTTCAATAGCCGTCTTAATTTTTCGGCATGCCCAACTCCTAACTTATTGGCTATTTCAAACTAGGAAGCAAGCCGTTAGAAAATGGTTAAGTTCAATAGGCTAAATTACTTTCAATTAAAATGGGCTTGTGCTCTCCTATTTTTAATTTCTGTAGCTAGGTACCCCTCTATGAAAGCAAAGAGAATAGATCCGCTCTCTCTATAATAACCCCCAATACTGGATAACTCTTTCAACCAAAAATGCAAAGTGCTTTCTCTAAACTGAAAAAAGACTATAAAGCAATTTATCCTTTTACTGACTCTGTAGGCTTTAGCTACCTATGCAAAAATCAGGCTTTTAACCAAAGGGCTTAAAAAGATTTATAGTTAGTCCATTAAATTATGCATAAATAAATCAAGAGATATGGATTCCTTAAGCCTTCGTCAATGGACCTCGATTAACCTTACCTTGCAAGATTCTTCTATTCTTATTAATCCCGTTCCTCTTTTTACAAATCTGCAGCTTAAAAGAGATTATTCCCAGCTGGTTATTATCTCGGATGCTAATGTTTATCCTCTTTACGGGCCTTTCCTTACCGAGCAATTGCCTTTAAGGCAAATAAATAAAATCATTCTAGCCCCAGGGGAAAGATCTAAAAGCCTGCAAACTGCCACTTATTGCTGGCAAGAACTCCAACGCTTCGAAATAGATCGTCATGCTTTGATTATTAGCTTAGGAGGAGGCGTCATCACTGATTTAGCAGGCTTTGTAGCCTCTTGCTATATGCGTGGTTTAGACATTATCCATGTTCCCACTACTTTAATGGGCATGGTAGATGCGGCTATAGGAGGAAAAACAGCAGTAAACTTTAGGGGGAGCAAAAATCTGATTGGTAGTATTCATCCTGCCCGACAGGTATGGATCTTTTCTTCCTACCTTCAATCTCTTCCTGCAGAAGAGTTTAGTGCAGGCTTAGCTGAAATAGTTAAATATGGGATTATTCAAGGTCCTCAGCTTTTCGAGGAATTAGAAAAAAATACGACAGCCATACTTGCTAAAGATTCTCAAATTATGCATCTTCTCATCGTAGAATGTTGCAAAATTAAAGCCTTTATCGTAGAAAAAGATGAAAGAGATTATGGCATTCGGGCTACATTAAATCTGGGACACACCTTTGCACATGCCATCGAAGCGGCTATGGACTATCAAATTTCGCATGGCCAAGCAGTCTCAATAGGATTAAGCTGCGCTTTTTATACCAGTAAAATTTTAGGTTTTATTGAGCATTCTCTCATTATTCGCTTGCATAATTTGCTCAAAAGCTTAAACTTGCCCCTTTCATTACCAGAAGAGCTATCAGAAGAAACTTTGATTAGCTATATGTATAAGGATAAAAAAACAGTGAAAGGAAAGCTAAATTTAATCTTAGTGAAGAAAATTGGTAGCGTAGAAAGGATAGAGGCGGTTGAACCTAAGCTTATCTTAACAGCTTTAAAGCAAAAGAAAGCGGAAAAAGAACTTGAATGAGTTAAAAAACCTTGTTATTCTCTGCGCTCAATCTCTTTTTGAAACGCAAGGCCCCTGGATTAATAATTTCTTTGCTAACAGCATGAGAAATAAGGGAAGCTGCCTTATATATTTGCAGCCCTTTTAAGAGCTTGGCGCATAAGGAAAAAATTATAACCCCATTCTATAGCAAATTATAGTTTGGCAAAAGGCTAAATGTAGAAATTTATTCAGCCATTTTCTATTTAGCGATCGCACTGTCCAGGAAAAGGGTAAAAAACAGGCGTAAGTATTTGAGGTTCTAAAAAGAGAAAAAGCAACTTTTTTAAGATGAATACCGTGGAATTTAAATTATAAAAAAATATAAAAGGCACGCTTTTTCTATACAAGCATGCTGCATAAAAAACTAATAACTACAAATTGTATATCTTTTTAATAAGCTGTAGTAGTAAAAAGCAGTAAAAAAGTATCTTTGTTAAATATATAAAAAGGTTGTTTGAGGCAAGAATGGCAAAATCTTTAATTATTGTCGAGTCACCAGCGAAAATTAAAACGCTCCAAAAATTTTTAGGGCCTCACTATATTTTCGAATCTTCACTAGGACATGTACGTGACTTACCAGAAAAAGAATTCGGTATCGATATTGAACATAATTTTGAGCCTACCTATATCATTATGCCTAATAAAGACCAGGTCATTCAACGACTGAAAAAAGCTGCTAAAGGTTGCGATACAGTTTATCTATCTCCTGATCCTGATAGGGAAGGAGAAGCTATTGCCTGGCATATTAGCCAAATTCTTCCACCCCAAACCAATATCAAACGTGTCTCTTTCAACTCGATTACTAAAGATGCTGTAGTTAAGGCACTTAGCCAACCTCGACCTATCGATGAAGCTCTGGTTAATGCCCAACAAGCCAGACGTCTTTTAGATCGCATTGTAGGCTATAAAATTTCCCCTCTTCTTAATCGACGTATTCATCGAGGAAAAGATAGTTTTGTATCGGCCGGTCGCGTGCAATCGGTAGCGCTTAAGTTAGTGGTCGATCGAGAAAAAGAAATTGCAGCCTTTAAGCCCATTGAGTATTGGAATATTGGAGCTATTCTTAAGAATGAGTTAGAAGAACGTCAGTTTCGCGCCAATCTTTACTCTGTAGATGGTAGAAAAGTTGAAAAAGAGGAAGTAGAAGGTAAAAATTACTTAATCATCGACAATAAAGCTACAGCAGACGATATATTAGCACGGATGAAAGATAAGCCTTATCATGTAGCTAACGTAGAAAGAAAGGAAAAACGTCGTTATCCTGTCCCTCCATTTATTACCTCAACCTTGCAGCAAGAAGCAAGCCGCCATTATGGATTTTCTTCGGCTAAAACTATGAACATAGCTCAGGGCCTCTACGAAGGTATTGATCTAGGAAATGAAGGTGCAGAAGGCCTAATTACCTATATGCGTACGGATTCTGTACGTATTTCTAATGAGGCCCTTGGCTCAGCACGGGAATATATCTTAGAAAAATATGGTAAAGATTATCTTCCTACTGAAGCTAAACAATATTCCACCCAAAAAAGTGCCCAAGATGCTCATGAGGCCATTCGACCTGCTAATTTAAATCATGCACCAGAGAAAATTCAGCCTTATTTGAGCCGAGAGCAATTCTTATTATATCAATTAATTTGGAGACGCTTTATCTCTTCCCAGATGATGCCGGCTATCTACGATACAGTCTCAGCAGACATAAAGGTAGGAAAAGATATAATTTTAAGAGCTACCGGGTCGGTCATCAAATTTTCTGGTTTTCTAGCTGTATATGAGGAAAAGAAAGATGATGACGATAAAGATGAAGAAAGTCGCCAGCTACCTAACTTGCAGGAAGGTCAAAGCCTACAACTTATCCAATTAACTTCTGAGCAAGCCTTTACTCGACCTCCTCCCCGTTACACAGAAGCTTCTTTGGTTAAAGAATTAGAAAGATCTGGGATTGGGCGTCCTTCAACTTATGCTACTATTATGAATAAGATTCAAAGCCGCGACTATACGATTAAAGAAAGTGGGCGCTTAAAACCTACGGAATTAGGTTTTGTGATAGCACAAATGCTTGAAACAAACTTTCAAAAGATTATGAATATAGGCTTTACAGCTCAGATGGAAGATGATCTGGAATTAGTTGCTGAAGATCGTAAAAACTGGAAAGTACTTCTACAAGATTTTTGGAAGGAATTTTTACCTACTGTCGAAATTGCTGAAAAAGAAGCTTTTATTCCAAAAGTTCAAACAGATATCGACTGTCCCAAATGTGGTGGCAAGCTTCAAAAAATCTGGTTTAAATCTAAATATTTTTATGGCTGCTCCCGCTACCCTGATTGTGATTTTACGGCTCAATCTGAAGAACTCTCCTTTAATAAAGAAGAGTATGCTTCCGATTTTAACTGGGAGCAACCCTGCCCTCAATGCGGCAAAAGCATGAAAGTCCGCCATGGACGATTTGGAGCTTTTCTAGGGTGTACTAACTATCCTGAATGTAAAGGTATTGTAAACATCCCCAAAAAAGGCGAGGCTCTTATTTCTCAAAAAAGCATGCCAGCTTGTCCCGCCTTAGAGTGTCCAGGACAGATAATGGCAAGAAAATCGCGTTTTGGAAAAACTTTTTACAGTTGCTCTACCTACCCTGAGTGCGACGTAATTGTTAACGATTTAAAGCTCTTAGAGTCTAAATATCCTCATCATCCGCGTACCGCCTATATAAAAAAGCTTAAAGCTACTCGCAAAGGCAGCGAAGAAAAAACTTCCTCTAAAAAGAAAGCCGCTAAAAAAGAGAGCAGTAAAAAGAAAACGACTCCAAAAGAATCTACCCGTAAGCAGCCAGAAGTTAAAGTCTCTAAAGAGCTTGCTGCTATTATTGGAGCTTCTGAAATGTCTAGAGGAGAAGTGATTAAAAAGCTATGGGCCTACATTAAAGATCATAATCTACAAGATCCTCAAGACAAGCGCTTAATTGTCCCCGATGAGCCTTTGGCAAAGGTTTTTGGAACTCAAGAAGGGGTAAATATGATGAAAATAGCAGGTATGGTTAATAAACATATCCAAAAGTGACCACCTTATAGGAAAAAATCATATAAGGAAAGGGATCGAATCAATAGCCTAAAGGCTAAGTTTTTAACTGGTTAGATGACAAAGGCTGAAGAGAGCTGGAACAGAGAAAAAAATTTCAATAGAGCTCTTGGCAGGGTACATTTGTAATTTTTTAGATAAATTTTTAAGCCATCTCTTCATTTAGAAACATTCAACAGCTAGATGCTTTTCTATGATATATTTAGGCTGAAGGTCCGCTTATCTTTAAGGTTCAAAAAATTACTCCCTTGTAAACCAGCGCTTTTTCCGGATCTAAGGTGACAAGCTGGCCTTCTTTTAATATTCTACTGGCTTCGTCTGCTCTTACAATGGCAGGCTTATCCAGCAACTGAGCAATATGGATAGCAAACTTCTCTGATTCCACATCATCAATATGGTTTTGTAAAATAATTCCTTTCGATTCTTGAATGAGGGAAAGGAATGAAGGGTCGCATTTCGTCATGACAAGTAGCTGCCCCCTTACCGCATAATCTTTAGCAGACTCCGGAGATAAAACAAGGGTGGCATTTCCATGCACGCGGGAACCTACACCATGATGGCCTCGCACCAATACATCTCCTATGCTCTCTACCATCATCATATTGGTAGTTCCAGAAATGCCAAACGGAGAGCCCGCTGTTACGACTACCAAATCGCCATTGCTTACTAAATTTTCCTTTAAAGCAAAAGTACTGATCTTAGTAAAAGCCTCTGAAATGTTTTTTGTAGGGTGAGAGCTTAAATAGGGCTTTACACCCCAGCTTAAAGCCAGCTGATGGTAGCATTTCTCATGGGAAGTCATAGCTATAATAGGCATTTCGGGTCTTAATCGAGACAAAAGGCATGCTGTTGAGCCTCCACTAGTAAAAGCAAATATAGCTTTTGCTCTAGAGCTGTAAGCTGTTTTTACCGTAGCCAAAGTAACCGCAGAAGGGACATCATGATGAATCAGACCTGAATGAAAATCAAAAAAAGCACGATAATTGAAATCTGCCTCCGCCTCCTGCACGATACTTCGCATCACTTGTACGGTTTCAAAAGGATACTTTCCTATCGCCGTTTCTCCTGATAACATTACCGAAGAAGTGCTATCATATACCGCATTAGCCACATCAGAGGCTTCAGCACGCGTAGGACGAGGGTTGTTGATCATAGATTCTAGCATCTGGGTAGCTGTGACCACCGGTTTCCCTGCCAGATAACTTTTTCTTATCATCATTTTTTGAAGCCTAGGAACTTCACTTAAAGGAACTTCTACCCCTAAGTCGCCCCTGGCGATCATAATTCCATCTGCAACCTGAACGATGCTGTCAAAATTTTGTATGCCTTCCTTATTTTCAATTTTCGCATAGATCTGAATATCTGGCTTTTTTTCTTTAGTCAAAAGTCTTTTGATGGCAAGTACATGCTCTGGTGAACGTACAAAAGAGGCGGCTATAACATCTACATCATGCTTACAGCCAAAATGAATATCGGCTATATCTTTTTCAGTAATGTTTGGTAGACTCAAGCTGACATTCGGGATATTCACCCCTTTACCTGATTTGAGGACACCTCCATTATCAATCTTAACGACCACCTTTTCAGCTGTAGATTCGATGACATGGGAGCAGATGTAACCGTCATCAAAAAGAACCCGCGTGCCTATACTAAGATCATTTAAAACATAGAAAGGATGAACGCAGACTCCTTGCTCGCTTCCTTCTATAGAATTTTTAAATAAATTTAATAATTGTCCATGCCTGAGGTTAATTTGTCCCCCAGTAATTTTACCAATTCGAATTTCAGGTCCCTTGGTATCTAAGATAATAGCTAAAGGCATCTTTTTCTGAGTACGAGCTTTCTTAAGGTTGTTAATCACAATCGCATGTTCCTCATAGCTCCCATGGCTGAAATTAAGACGGGCAGCATTCATCCCGCCTTCCATCAATCGCATCATCTTCTCTACCGTATTTACAGCAGGGCCAATGGTACAAATAATTTTTGTCTTAGTGACCAACATAGAAAAATACCTGATAAGGGTGTGCGTTAATAGTCATTTAAATAGTGTGTCTGCCTTAGCACCTGGTGTTTAGAAAAAGTTATTATATCTTACCGACCAAATTTGACAATAATAACTCAAAAACTTTGCTTTAAATAAAAGATTGTTTTTAAACGCCATACAAGCAATCAAGAAAGCTACCATATCAAGTCTAAGAGATTCAATCTTATTTATCTTATAATTTAGCTTTAGCACAGATGAGCTGGAAAAGCCCTTTAAATTTATACTTATCAAAAAAATTGCAGAAAAAATTAATAAAGGAAGGAGCCAATGATGAGCTAGGAAAAATTATGCCTAAAAGAGGAAAACCCCAAAGTGATTATTCTTTTTCTCAATAAATGCAGTGTAAATTTCTTTTCTATGTCCCCAGAACAGATAACTCTTCATTTATAGCAAAGGCAACTTCTTTTTATGCTTACCTCTACAGCAATTTACAAGTGTATAAAGAGCTTTTATTAAGCGAGAAATTTGATTATGAGCGATTTTACTACACCTGGAAAAAAATTTCCGTATAGCTATAAAAATGAAAAGTAAATAATTATTAAAAAAAGCTCTCATCCCAAAAAATTTTCTTTTTTTCTCAAAGTTTACATCAAGAATAGGGCGTATTTCTGGGACTTCTAACCTTTTTCTAGTTAGTCGGGGAAGACCATTAACTTTTTTTTCTTCCTCTATATAAGGATTTTCATACGGAATAACTTCTTCATAGAAAGCTAGATCTTCATTTCCCATTTTTCTGTGGTAGAGAAAGATGCTGCTACCCCACTCGTCTTTGTCTGCTTGGGTAAGCAAATGTTTTACTTCATCCATATGAAAGATTGTGAAACCCTCATATCCCCAGCTACTAATTTTTTCATTAATTAATCTCCTTAGTTGATCCAATTGCTTACTTATTTTTTGTTGCTCAGAAAATTTAGATTTGGAAAGAAGGGGAAAAGATGAAAAAAAAGATTTTTTCTTTCTAAAGCCCACAAGAGTGAAAGTTTTTTCCTTGCATATATGGTAATAGATGTCTCTTTTCATTGAAACAGCTATGGAAGCATAGCCATTTGCTTCCATAAAATCCACGAAATAGCCAGCTATTTCCAATAAAGAAACGCGAGGTTCGTAATATTCTTTTTCTTTATACCTGTAAGTTTTATTAATTGAAACTTTACCTAAACTCTTTAGCTTATCTACATCTTTTTGTAGCAATACACTTTTACCTACAGGCATGTTTGTACAAAGTTCCTCAAATTGTTTTTCCATTTCCTCGATTATATGTGGAGGCGAGATCGTAGGGTCTTTAGCCACTAAGTTTTTAGCTTGTAATAAAATAGATTCTACTTTTTTTACTAATTGGCCATATTGTATACTTGTTGTTCCTTCACGTGTTTTTTTAGCTAAGCTATGGAAATGTGCGAAAAGATTAAAAGTTTGCTCAAAGGCCTGCATAGCAGTAGTATGGGTTGCTTGAACCAAAGCTTGAGTCTCTTCTTCCCTCGAAGCAAAAGATAGGGGTTCCCTCTGATCTGCTACAAGGATAGGATGAAAATGTAAGAGAGCCGAGGGATTAAAAAAAACTTTTTTCATTTATAAGCATCCTGTTTATTTAAACCTTGCTCTTTTTAAAGTAGTGTGGCCATGTATGCTTAATTTGTTCATGATTGGCCTCTAAATATAACGGTATGTATGCCTAGATGAATTTTAGCCCATTTCCTCGGCTTAGTCTCTACCATGGATTTTACATCCCATTCCCCTTCGCATGCTATTCTTATCCTTATTGCGCAAGCAAAAATGATTGCTGAATTTACTCCATTTAGCCAAAGAAGGTGAATTAAAGGCAAATGTCACTATCCTTGTGCACATTAGCGAGTAATTTGGCCCCCTTCACTTCTAATGTTAACCTAGCAATAAAGGATTTAGCAAAGCCTTCTAGAAAACGATAGAGTTTTTAAAGTAGGTTTTAACATATGTTAGTATCTCAAACCTAGTATTTGAAAGCATTTCAGAACTTCGTGTCCCCGTAAAGGATTTCCTCGTATTCTTGGTGTGCATACATCCGTTTATTTAAATAAATATAAAAAATTAGTTATAAAAAATGCAACATAAAAGGCTTTAAAGATTAAATTCTCTTCATTTACTTTTAAATTAATTAAGTGAAGGATAAAGTTTGTTTTGTTTATTCGTGTGTATTTGTGTCAATCTTTTTTTAAAGTAAGACTATCACAAAAAAATATCTTCTTCATACATTGCTAAATTTTCATTTCCAACTTTTCGATGGAAAAGAAAGATGCTAGCACCCCATTCATCTTTGTCGGATACATCCAACACATGTTTAATTTTATCCATATGAAAGAGTGTAAAGCCTTCATATCCCCAACGGCTAATATTTTTCTTAATTGATTTTCTTAATTGATTCATTTGGTTAATTATTTTCTCTTCTTCAGACATCTTAAAAACTGTTGAAAGTTTTGATGACCACGTAGACATGGAAGAAGCTGTCTTTCTAAACCCAATCAAGGTAAACATTTTTCCTTTGCACATATGATAGTAAATGTCTCTTTTCATTGATACAGCTATAGAAGAATAACCATTCCCCTTCTTAAAATCTTCGAAATAGTTAGCTATTGCCAATAAAGAAATATGAGGTTCATAATATTCATTTTCTTTGTATTTGTAAGTTTCATTAATTGAAACCATTCCTAAACTGTTTATCTTATCTACGTCTTTTTGTAGCAATACACTTTTACCTAAAGGCATGTTTGTACAAAGGTCCTCAAATTGTTTTTCCATTTCCTCAATTATATGTTTATCCTGGTGTGCCTCCACTAAGTCTTTAGCTTTAATTAAAGCTTCTTCGGCTAATTTTACTAGCGCCCCATAGTGCTCACTTGACAAGTCACCACGTACCTGGGTAGCCAGATAATAAAATTGCTTAAAAAGAATTGATATTTCCTCAAAAGTTTGTATTGCTTGCGTGTGGGCTGTTTGTATTAACTCTCGATTGTCTATTGCTTTAGCACTTTGAGATTCAAAATTGCTTTGACTTGATGAAGGACTAATAGTATTTAAATTATAATCGCTTGATAAATTTATGTTCATTTTATTCTACCTTGCTTGTACTTTTTGTAACTATTCAGGTCTAAGTAAGCTTTAACAATCAGCTGCTTATGAACTCCTTACTTTTGACCACTAGAGTGTACCGCTTTGTCACCTATTCTTAGAGGATAGGGATAGATAAAGTCAAAAACTTAATTTTCATAAGCAGCTGATTGTTAAAGCTTACTTAGACCTGAATAGTTACTACTTTTTAATCTTTGCTTATAAAAAATTGACGCATGACTTTACCGCTATCTATTCCCACTTGAACTAATTTTGAGCCGGTATCTATATGAATTTCTGCGTCCTTCTCAAGATTTTCGGGTACTATTATATAGATAGTTTTATATTGAATGTAGGCAGTTTGTATTTCATGCTGGCATTTTTTTTCAGTTATTGCATCAGTAGCTAATTCATCCGATGCCAACAAATATTGCTGAATACTAGTATGGTCTAAAACTTTTCTGTAAACTGAATTGCTTTTGAATAAGGAGCTAAAAAAAGCTGACAGTGAGTGAGATATAATGCTAGTATTAGTACGAATTAGTTCAATTTTTCTTGCTTGACTTGCTTTATTATCACCATAAAATGTGTAACCTACTCGGGTAACAGACACTCCCTCATATGTAAACTCGGGAAGCCTAGCAATTACAAGAGCGCTTAAATGAGAATTTGAAATTGAACTGAGATCGTCTCCTCCTAAAAGATTACATACTTTAGCTCTTTTTAGCTTTGCATTTTCCTCTTCTAATTTTCTGTTTTCTTGCTCTATTTTTTCCTTTTCTCGTGCTAGCTGTGTAGCCAAACTAACCAATTCACTATGGGACATTCCTGAAAGGTGGGTAGTTATATTCATAATTTTCCTTTTTTAATTTAAATTAACTGAATGGATTTATTCATGTCATTATAGGTGCTAAAAAACTCAATAAACATATCTGCTCTAAGTAGTAGTTTTTCTTCTTCCGGATAAAGTGTTAGTTTTACTTGGGTTAAGTCTCCCCATTCTCCTTTTTGTTGCTCAATAAAAACGTAAGCGGTCACGGGATATAAAAGGTTTTTTAGATAACAGAAGGCATGGGTTGCTTGGTACGAGCGGCATATATAG
>NZ_JAEMUC010000011.1:0-8110 GCF_018342455.1 Neochlamydia sp. AcF95
TGTTTGTTATCTAGCTTGATTGGTTTCATAGTCAACTTTGCAAGAAATTAAGAGCTTTATAATGATTTAGGCGTAAACAAATTATAGCGATTTGGGAGAAAAAACGCTCTCAAAATATGCTTAAGCATGAAATATCCTTTAAATCATGTCAAACTAGCTAGATAAGAAAGAAAAGTAAAATATTGGTAAGCATTTTTTACTTTTAGTTTAATAGCTTTTTAGATAAATCCATTAGCAAGATAGATTCATAAGGTTTTAGCGTATGTGTGGCATAACTTTTCTTTCAAAAAAAGCCATTGCTTGATCTTCAGGTACACGTACTTCCTCAGTAAAGCCCCTTTCTTTTTTCCACTTATCCATAAACACTCGAGGATTAGTTTGAAATTCTTTTGTTTCTAATTTGTTATGAATGTACTTCAATAATTTGTCCGGATCTCCATAGGCATTTCGAGGCTGCTGAGCAAAAATTTTAGCTTCAGTGATAAAGAGTTGAATATTTACATGACAATTCTTTAAGGGAGAAAATGGTGAGATAGGTTGAGGAAGATGTAGTGAAAAAAAAGTTTTCGCTGCCCGATTTTTGAGCTGCTGATCTTGCTTGGTTAGGCTTGGCTTTTTATTGATACGTCCATAAAGATAAGTGGCAGCATAAACAGCTGCATAACCTACAGGGATTGCTAAAATAAAATAGGAAAACATTTTTAGCAGGTTTAAAGCATTTAATTGCGTATAATTTTTTTGATAATTCCAGATTTCATGAAAGCCTTTAAAATAGCTTCTTACCAGCCCTTGTAATTCCATGCCGTTGTTCCTTACCTTTATAGCTTCTATCTTTCCTATAGTAAAAAGAATTTGATTAAATTCCCATCTCTATTATAAATTTCATTTTTTTATCCTTTTAAAACGTTGTCGATAAGAAATACAATAAATTTTAAATTACTGTTATAAGCTTTAATTTTTTAGATAATCGCTTCTCCTCTTTGACATCTGTAGGGGGAAAGGAATCAGGATCCCAGCTTTAAATTCCTCCTTATGCTTTCAATTAAACAGGGAAAGGGAACATTTAAAATAATTAGGGTAGCGTTCATATTTAAAGGAGGGATTAAATGGCTCAGAGGAGGTCAATTGATAGATAAGAAGTGCGAAGCTACCATAAGCTGTCCCCGCTAGCACCGTCTCGCCATACCCGCGAATGGTATTTAAGATACCATGGAAGAACTGGTGGATCCCACAGTTGGTCATATGCCTCCACTTTCTTTTATTCTTTTCATCAAAAACCATTCCTAGATAACCTGTTCCTGCCAGAATAGCTCCTGCCGTTGCCTGCACGTTACCTGCCACAACACGTACAATTCCACTATATATACCTATGACAGGGAGGCTTCCTAAAATATTAAATTGCTTCTCTATTTTAGTTAAAGTTTGAAGGTAATCCATTTTTCTACTTTTGTTTTGCAAAAATTAATAAACATTAAATGTTAATGCAATTATGTTAATTTTAGATAAAGAAAGATTTTCTAATAATTAAGTTGGAAATCTTACAGCATGAGGGGAAGTTTACGGGGTGTATTAACCGTGATTCTAGCTCCAAAATTGTGGAATAAATTTTTAGGAATTGATTAACGGGCAACGGTAACGCTTAAAAGAAATTTGCCATAGCAAAATGCTTTTTAATAAGCAGGAGGGGATGGTTTTTGTAGCGTTTAATCTAGCAAAAACTTATTTTTCCTCATTTAACCAGAACTTTTTGATCTTATGCAAGCTCTTTAAGGCAAACAGAGGCAGGGTAAATATGCTATCCTAATTTATGCAAAGTGTGAAGCCTTTAAAGAATTTTATTCATTCTTTTTGCTTCGTAAGAAAAGACGAGGCGGAAAAGATAATAAGCTTCTTTTCTTAGAAGAATAAAAAGAATAGCTTTGGCGTTTCATATTTATAGGTGATTAGATAAAAACGTGGTGGCAATTAATCTTAAGTATTTAATCATAAAAATTAAGAAGAAAATTGCTAGAAAGATAGGAAAATCCGCTAAGGTTTTTATAAAATATGAAAGATTTCTTTCAGTTTTTAAAATAAAGATCGTTAAATAAAGAGGAAAAAAGAGTAAGTTCTCTAGCAGAGAGTTAAGATAAATCTTTGAAAAACCATCTCTCTTCTAATAATGAGAGAATAAATTGCTATGAAACTTTAAGGAGCTTATATGATGCCGCCAACTTCTACTTCTAGCAGCAAGGTAAACCTCTGCGTAATAGGCTCGAATAATATAAAAGACGCGACATCAGGAAAATTGATGGCTCATGCTGTTGTTTTGTTTCCTTGTGGTCACACCTTTAATGAAGATACGGTGATCCAACGTTTAGCAGGCGATAAGCTTTGTCCTCTAGATGGAAAGCCTATTGAAGGGCATGCACCTAACCACACGGTGAGGCAACTTGCCGCCACAGCTAAGCTCCGTCCGCTAGAATCTTCTAGAGAGATTTATATTGAGCGCTTAATCAGTCTTTTGGAGGAACTTCAAATTCCAGAAAATCCGACTTTAAAGAAAATGGTTGAGCTTGGAGACAAAATTCACGCTCTTTCTCCTCTTTCTATTCCCTCTCTTTACGGCGCGATAGCTCATCTTCATTTTCCTGATAGGGAGGGGGATGTGGCAGAACAGGTTCGTAGCTTGGATCAAATTTATCGGATTGAATCCAATCTTTCCGTTGAAGAAAAGGTGTCTTGCATTTTTCAAAGGCTTTTTAATTTAGCGACTTCTTATTCTCCAATGGAAAGAACATCCAAGAATAGCAAGGATTTTACTCTTTCTAATTATTCCTCCTATCTACTAAATATTAGCCGCCTATGGCTTTGGGGCCGCCTACCGGGAGGAAAGGAGTACTTAAACCAGGCAGAAATTAAAGCATTACCTTTAAAGATAAAAGGAGAGCTGCTAGCACAATGGATTAAAGAGCATGATGAAGATATTAGTTGTTTATATTTAGATATCCCATTAAAAATTTTAGAGGAGCCGAATTTAGATTTACAGTTAGAGATTACAATTTTGCCGCCTGAGATTGGGCAACTTTCTCAGCTGGAAAGGCTTTTTATATGCCATAGACAGCTAACCGCGCTTTCTGCCGAGATTGGGCAGCTTTCTCAGCTGGAACAGCTTAATCTAAGCTGGAACCAGCTTGCCTCTCTTCCTGCTGAAATTGGACAGCTTTCTCAACTGAAAAAGCTTTGTTTACACAGCAATAAGCTAACCATGCTCCCTACCGAAATTGGACAACTTTCTAAGCTGGAAAAGCTTGAATTAAGCAATAACCAGCTTGTTTTTCTTCCTGCCGAAATTGGGCAGCTTTCTAAGTTGGAACAGCTTGACTTAAGCCGTAACCAGCTTGTTTTTCTTCCTGCAAAGATAGGACAGCTTTCTCAGCTGGAACAGCTCGACCTAAGCTACAACAAGCTAACAGTGCTTCCTACCGGGATTGGAAAACTTTCTCAGCTGAAACACCTTGACTTAATAGATAACCATCTAAACGCTTTACCTGCTGAAATTGGGCAGCTTTCTCAGCTGGAAAAGCTTGACTTAATAGACAACCATCTAAATGCGTTACCTATGGAAATTGGGCAGCTTTCCCAGCTAACAAGGCTTTGGTTAAGCGACAACCAGCTCACTGCGCTTCCTGCGGAAATTGGACAGCTTCATTCTTTAACAGAGCTTTACTTAGTCAATAACCAGCTAGCTACCCTCCCTTCAGAGTTTGGACAGCTTGATGAGCTGCGGCTACTTTACTTGAATAAGAATCGGCTAACCTCTCTGCCTTTAACGATTGGACAGCTTGATTCCTTGCAAGAGCTTTACTTAGATAGCAACCGGCTAGCGAATATCCCAGGAACCATCGGGCAGCTTCTTGATCTTGATAAACTTCACTTAAGCAACAACCGGCTAACCTCTCTACCTAATGGCCTCGGGCGGCTTTCTTCTTTGCGAGAGCTTTACTTAGACAACAACAAGTTAACTACTTTTCCTAGATTACTTCAACAGCTTCCTGGTCATTGTGAAGTTGATGTAAGGGGCAACCCTTTTCTAGAAAATATTTATAAAAGTAAAATCGTGTGATGTTGAATTAGTAGATTAAAGATATTGTTAGATCGAGAGGTAAGGCGCCCTAAAGCATTTTTTTTTGCAACTTAAGTAACTTAGGTTTTGAAGCAGCATTTAACAAAACAACATTTAGCTCTCTTTAATTCAAAAAAATTTGTTTTCTTTAGTTTCTTCTAGCAAAAATTAGGCTAAGAAGTAAATCTTTTCTAAACATGTAGAGGTCCTTATTTATTCAAATTTTTATCTGTTTTTTTGCTAGCCGAGAGAATAATTTAATTAAGGAAGTCGAAAATTTTTGAATAGAAAATCTACATGGTCGCCTTTTTAAGGATGTTTACCCTAAAGGTTCACATCCGAATTAATTTACAAATTTCTTAACGTAAGTTTTTCTTATTTAGTTTAAATTATACACTTTGAAAAAACTTAGCCTGCATAACCAATCCTCTGAAACATCTCTCTCTACTTGGTCCGAGGGGTTTTTATGAAGTATGGGGCCGCATAATGAGTTTCTTAAAAGCGTATTATTTCTTAAGTCTATTCATTCACTCTATCGATTCCATCTGCCCATAAAAGCCAAACATTTAACTTGCTTTTGATGCTAATAATTTATTTGCCACTGCTATCTATTGTAGTCGCTACTGCTCCAGCTATCCCAGCTAAAAGCTCAAAAATAGAAGATGACTGAATTAAAGCAAATGATAGAGGCTTTTGTAAATAATCATTAGCTATTATTTAGCATAAAAATTTTAAGCAACCTTTTTATATAATTCTTGTTTAAAAAGGGATCTATTTGAGATGGTTAAAGAAAAGTTAGAGAGAGGATTCATTAAAAAATGAAAGAGATTACCCTAATTTTTCCCCATCAGCTTTTTGAAAAACATCCTGCCTTAGATAAAACGCGCCCTGTTTGCTTAGCTGAAGAATTTCTTTTTTTTAAGGTACAAAAATTTCACAAGCAGAAACTTGTGCTTTTGCGAGCAGCTATGAAAGCTTATGCCGATTGGTTAGAAAAGCAAGGATATTCTGTTTTCTATATTGACTCCACCTCCTTAAATAAGCGAGGAGACCTTTTTGAAATTTTAGCACAGAAAGAATATGACCAGGTTCATTTAGCGAATTTAACGGATGATTGGCTTTCCCAGGATCTTACTAAAGCTGCTAGAAAAAATCATTGGAAACTCTGCTTTTATGAGTCTCCAATGTTTTTGTGTACTGAAAAAGAGCTTCAGCTTTTCTTTAAAGGAAAGACCCACTATTCAATGGCTCCTTTTTACATTTATCAGCGTAAGAAACTTAATATTTTGATGGAAGGAGACTCTCCTGTAGGGGGTAAATATAGCTTTGACAAAGAAAACAGAGAACGTTTACCTAAAGGAATTGTTATTCCTCCCCTTGTTGCGCCTAAACAAAATCGCTGGGTTAAAGAAGCAGTTGAGTATGTAGAAAAGGAATTTCCTAAAGCCTATGGCAAGTCTACCCCCTTTTCCTATGCCGTCACTTTCAGCGAGGCTAAAGAAGTTCTTTCTGATTTTGTTGAGCATAGACTTCAGCTATTTGGTACCTATGAAGACGCCATACATGCCACAGAGGCAGTAATTTTTCATAGTGGTCTATCACCTTTATTAAATATTGGATTGCTGACTCCTCAAGAAGTAGTTGAAAAGGCTCTTTCTGCTCACACAAACCTTAATATTCCTTTAAATTCTTTAGAAGGCTTTCTTCGGCAGATTATAGGGTGGCGCGAGTTTATTAGAGCTTGCTATCTCTTAAAAGGAAGAAAAGAAAGATGTTCTAATTTTTTTAAGCATACTGCTCCTTTACCTAAAGGATTTTGGGATGGAACTACAGGAATTTTACCTATTGATAATGTAATTAAGCGCTTATTGCAGACCGGTTATTGCCATCATATCGAACGCCTCATGATTTTAGGGAATTTTCTACTGCTAGTAGAAACGGATCCCAATGCTGTTTATGAATGGTTTATGGGCTATTTTGTTGATGCTTACGACTGGGTGATGGTACCTAATGTTTATGGAATGAGCCAATATGCTGATAAAGGATTGATGAGCACAAAACCTTACATATCAGGAGCTAACTATCTGCTTAAAATGAGTGCTTACAACAAAGAAGAGTGGGTAGATAAATGGGATGGCCTTTTTTGGCGCTTTCTTGCAAAACATCAAGCTTTCTTTGAAAAAAATCCTAGAACAAAGATGCTTCTTAAATTGCTACAAAAAAATGCTAATACTATTCATCCAAAAATAGCCTTAGCAGAAACATGGCTGATGCAACAGCGTTAACTTCCATATTGAAGAGCAAGAAATTGCAGATAAATAATCTATAATCTTGACTAAGGAAGCAATAGGGGTAAAGAAATTTAATTCAGCTATAACCTCAAGAGTTGATGCAGCTTTTACTTTGACAGTCTATTCTCAACAGCTTCTAAGGTTTTCCTAAATTATCTTATACGCTTTAAAAACTAATACCTTGCTCTAAAGTAAACTAAGCTATGTACGCCCTTTTTAACTGAATCGGCTTATAAAATATAATGTAAGCCAGCTTAGGTTCCTACTAGAAAAGATCTCCAAGCGGCATCTACCAAAGTTACTATTAAAAGCCCATCTTTTAAGGTGGCTTGATTAGGGGTCGTAGGTGGCATAGGTAGCAAATCCAAATAGCATGCCTGTTAAGAAGGTGTTTAAATAGCTAGTTTTTTGGTGCAATGAAGGTAGAATAACCAAGAGAGATAAACATGCGGCGTAGATAAAAAAACTGGTGGGTAATATTATAGGCGAATCATCCATAAGATGACCAATATTGTGGCGATAAAAGCTCTTCCTCTTCAACCTAGCCACACAACAAAAATAGGCTGGATAGAACCGAGATTAATTCCAATGTGCATGACCTTAAAATTTTTTGTAAATGCTTGATTTATTCAATTATTAATCCCTTAATATCCTTGGCGTAGCCCTATCTATTTTTACTTAATGGATTTTCACTACTACCACCGTGATATTATCTGTGGAATTTTTTTCCAGCGCATAATCAACCAATCGTTGAGCTAAATTTTTTGGGGGATTATCCAAGGTGGCTTCTCCTTCCTCTATTTCTTCTTCCTCTGTGTTTTCTAAGTCAACCAAAGGCTCCTCTTCTTTTTCTTGAGGCTCTGAGGTAACATATGCTATTATCTCATTTTCTAAAACATAATCTTTTAGTCCATCACAAGCGATGATAAGAATGTCTCCTTTTCTTAATCGATTGACGGTAATTTTGGGCTTGTGAATAACTGCCGGTTTATCAGGCTTTCCAGTAGCATATTTATCCCCGATAGCACGACTTACATTAATACCAGTACGCGAATTAGGATACCTTAACATCTTAGGATTTTTTGCAAGAGGCCATGATTCTGCTAGCGTGGGATTTTCTAGGGCTATAGCTGCTCTTGCTGCTTCTTTTGCGTGCCTCCAATTTCGCACGCAAGATAAAGCGATGGACTCTTTGTTTCTATAGATATTAGCTTCAGTATCACCTAATGTAGCTGTATAAATGAGATGGGTATTTTTATCTATAAAGCTTATAGCTAGTGTAGTGCCTATCATATCATAGTAAGTGTACTGAATAATATTTTGGTGAATTTCATCAATTAATTGTTCGAAAGTTTGATGTACATTTCCTTCATTCAAAGCTAATGTTTCGAAGAAATTTTTTTCAAATTCTTCTTTCGCCTGCTTAGCAACCTGTCTGCCCCCATGCCCATCAAAAACCCCCATCAAAGCTCCTTGGGAGTTCTCTTGGAAAAGGTGGACATCTTCCATACGTGGTCTTTTACCTTGAGCTTCGGCTGATACATATTCCAAGCTTAAAGCAGGAGCTTTAGGCAGATTATCATCTAGGATAGGGAGACAGCTTTGATAAGTGGCGTAAGCCAGGATATCCTCTTCTATGTCCTAGACAGTACTTGACCTGACAAACATGAGTTACCTGGCAGGTACTATTTCTGTCAGTTGTAACTTATCTAAC
>NZ_JAEMUC010000012.1:0-7096 GCF_018342455.1 Neochlamydia sp. AcF95
GGGGGGGGGGGGACTAAAACAGATGAGGTGGCCCATATTTGGGAAAAATGTGGAGCAAAAGCTAGAACGAACAACCCTCAGCCATGCAGGCAGCTCGCTATAGAAAACGGCCTAGGTTGGCTACATGGTGAGAAGCCAACAGGAGCTAAGGCAAAAGAAGGATCGGCTATTCAAAAAAAGATGAACCATCTATGTTAAAAAAATGGTTCAAAGGTATGTGTTTTTCTTTGGAAGCTAAGGAAAAAATGAGGAAACAGTTCCTATCTAAAGGGCTAGATAGAAAGATGTATCTCAAGAAATAGTTCAAAAGCGATTAACAGAAATATATGGCAAGTAAAATAGTCATCCAAACAAAACGACTTATTCTACGTTCTTGGATAGAAAATGATTTAGAAATTTTTGCTCAACTAAATGCCGATGAGCGCGTTATGGAATATTTTCCTTATAGGCTAAATAAGGAAGAAAGCGATCAAATGGCAAAGCGCATGCAAGCTAAGATTGAGGCAAAAGGTTGGGGATGCTGGGCCGTTTCTCGTCTAGATACACAGAAGTTTATTGGATTTATAGGTCTGAATACAGTGGATAAACCTACTTTTCCTCTTCATTTTGCTCCTTGTACAGAAGTAGGATGGAGATTAGCTTATGAGTCTTGGGGCAGGGGATACGCTACAGAAGGCGCAGAGGCATGCCTTAGATATGCTTTTGAAACATTAAAGCTTGGTGAAATTGTTTCATTTACAGCTGCTCAAAATCTTCGTTCTATGGCCGTGATGAGAAAAATTGGAATGCATCATAATCCCGCTGAAGACTTCAATCATCCCAGGATCTCAGAGGGCCACTGGCTAAGAAGGCATGTCTTATATCGATTAAAGGCAAGCGAATGGCAAAAAATGATAATAGGTAAGAAAGATAAATAGTTAAAGAAGAGAGGGGTTAGAGATTAACAGCACTTTTTTTCAATTTATCTCATTTTTTTCTGCGCTAACTCATGTCGAAAGGATTGTACAATTTTTCTATGATTTTCTTTGCTATAGCTATGAGAATGTCTAAAATGCAGTCGGCTATTTATTTGTACAACCGAGCTTTTCTTATTTTGTATATTTGCCTGCTCCTAAGGATTGTTTGCTAAGGATATTAGCTATCCACCATCTTCTAAATAAGCTTATCGATTGTTTCTTTATATATAAAAATGCTTATTTAGTTTTGCTTAAAGTTTGCATTTAGCTTCTTCAAACGACGAATATGTCTATAGAAAAGCTCTTTCCGAAGAACACTTTTTTCTTAAGCGGTACTTAAAAAAAATTTAAGGAAAGCGTTAGCGCTTTCCTTTCTTTAAAATCTCCTAACATACGTTTGGTAGAGAACATTTTTAAGTTTAGTCAGCTATCTTAAAACTAGTTGTTAAAGCTGATTTTTCTATTTCCTTGCCACCTTATACTTTTTTGTAAATAAAGAGCAATTTTTGATCATTATTTAAGCCTCAATTTTATTTTTAAGATTTAATCTAAGCTAAGTGGAAAGCAAAAGGTACCTTAAGGTCACAGGAGATCAAGCAAAGAAATTCGTTTGCTCTTATAAAAAAAATAGTGAATTTATAATAGCAAATATATAAGTTGATTTACGAGCTTAAACCTTAACCTAAGGAGAGAATATGAAAACATTAGACATTGTTACAGCAATTTTACTAGCAGTTGGAGGTCTTAATTGGGGTTTAGTAGGGTTATTCGACTTTAATTTGGTTGAGTTTGTCTTTGGTCAATTCCCTGCAATAGCAAAATTAATTTATGCCCTTGTGGGAGGAGCTGCTGTCTATCAGCTTTTCCAATGGAAAACGCTCAAAAGTTGTTGTAGATAGAATTTTTAGAGAATAGTAAAAAGAGATATAGTAAATTTACTAGGCGCTAGCCCTCTATTATAAAATTAAATAGAGTAGCAAAAATTTTACTGCTTCAATTAACGTATCCCTGCAAGGTATGTAGGGATACGCCAGGATGGCTGAGGGTAAGGGGAATATAGAAAATTTCTCCCTAAGCAAAAAATCATAAATTTGCCTAGCCTTTATTAAAATCCAAAGCCAACACTCTAAAATTTTTACTTAAAAGATAAAATTCATGTTATTGCGGTCAATGAAAGGTTCTTTTATCTGTCTAAAAATAAATTTAAAATGATAGGCTTTTGAGTAGCTCTTTATGCAAACATATACTTATGCTTAATAAAGAGCATGTTTATAAAGAAAGGACTGGCGATAAGGATTAATACACTTTTAACCCATCTAAACAAAGATTATTTAGACCGTATAATTAAAAGACTAACAACGGGCATTATTTGATCAATTATTTAGGAAAGATTTTAAAGCCTGGGTATTGTTAGATAGCTGATCGTACTAGCTAAAGCAGCTCCTACCAGCACATCGTAAGGCCAGTGAGCTTTTATAAGCGCGCGGCCGATTGCTACTCTTATAGCGGCAAGATAGGAAAACGCAACAGCTGGGGAGAGGATAGAATGGCCATATCTTACGATCAAAAAGGCAGGGCCTAAAAAAGCTGCAGCTGTGTTGTCTGAGGGAAAAAAGCGATTGCTTCCCGTCGGCCGTTCTTCAGGAACGCTTCTTTTTAAAATTTCTAAACAAATCTGGGTAATGAGGGTGGAAAGAGCCAGCCAGCCAAAACTTTTGCAATCTTTTTGGAGGAGAGCATAGCTGCCTGAAATAACTTAAAGGGTTACCTCGCCGATATCAGTATAAGCTGCAATCTATGAACGTTGGCAGGGATTAATAGTTGGAAGGTAAGAACTAAGCATATTTGGTTGAGCTCCACCTGCTGGCTTAAAGTATTCTATGTTTGGATAAACATTCAGCTAAAAATTCCTTAAGTTAAAGATGGCTGGAGATTTTTTTAACTTTTAGCTTGGCTAGGGTAGCATCTATGAAATTTTGTAAAGAAAAAGAATAAGGTAAAAAAATCTTTTCTATCTTAAGTGATTACAGCTGCTATGAAAAGTGGGTCATACTTTTCTCTGTTCTAGCAAAGGCTTTTTTCGTGGAAAATTTTTAATCTACGAATGAACGAGTGCTAGAAAAAGCTTATTACTTGCTTCTTATTTAAATAAGCGATTAGAAATAGGAGTAATCGATCTGCTCGTCTTTGCGCGGCCCCTTTATTCTCCAGGCTAACTGGAAGCCAAAGGGTTCAAAATAAACCTTACCGGAATAGATATCTTGCTTACAAAAGTAGGAATTTAAAGAGGATAAAAGGTGTGGATTAGAAGGAACTAAATGAAGGAGGAAGATTGGCCGGCTTGCTCCTTGCCGCAAATGTTCTAAAGAGATTCTGCAAGCTTTAAGGTCTAATCCCCATTGATATACATTGTAAAAATTAAACTGCATTCCTTGCTGATTATGCCACGTTCCTCTTTCATCAAAGATTAATAGAGTATGACTTTGCTTTGTTACTTTCACTTCCCCTCGTCCTTGCCCATTCCATCCTTTTTCATCGTTTGAGTACGTTTGAGAAATAAATGTGAGCTTTGTAATGCTCTTCAATTTTTTCCAAAATGCCAAAAGTATCTGATGGTTTTGCTCTTGAGTTATAAATGCCATTAGAAAAAATTTACTCCTTTTGCTTTTCCTGTCCACAAACATGTGTGTGGCAAAAGCGTTAAATAATTTATCTAAAAACAACAGAGATAGATATTTCAAAATCCTAGGAAAGTTTAAGTGTGACATATACACAGTTTCATTAGCAAGCAATCCTCTTAAGGATTTTTATGTTGACCCTTAAGATACTTCAAAAATTGGATGAGCTAAAAAGTTTAAGCTTTCTTTTAGAGGATTGAATTTTGATGGGTTCGAAATACATTTTGCGGCCACATCCTACTTTTATTTTCTCTTGCTAAGAGGCAGCAGAGCTCTTTTCTTAGATATTTTATTCGTTTAGCATATAAGAGATTTTTTAAAATGGCTTTTAAAAGTTTTTTATTGTAGCTAGGTAGAAAGATCCTCAAACTGATAAATAACTAGATTATATAAGCTTACATCTTCTAAACTTTTAGCTAAGCAATTAGCTGCTTTTTAATTGTTTTAAAGCAATATGAGAGGTAAAAATGCAGATTTTTCCTGATTCCGCACCCAATCCTCAATCCAAGAAAGAGCAAATTATTGCTTTATTTTTAAAGGGGGTTACCGAGGTGGATGAGATTGCCCGTTTAACAGGAGCTAGGCCGACCTATATAGGTTCTTTGTTGCAAAAAGAAGGGTTAATTAAAGGATATTTTGATTTATATACTTCTAGCCAGTTCTTCATGAATGCTTATTCAAAGAACTTTGCCAATCGGCTAGGCTTTAAAGATTCCCTAGCTGTTCAAAAAAGTCTTAGAGTGCTTACCCGCAATTATAATAAGTTCAAAAAGAGTGGAGATCGCGCTGGACAGCACCATACCTTAATCATGGCACTTACCATGTTCAACCGCGCCCGTTGGATGGGGAAAAATCAAGAAGCAGAAGCTTTTAGCCAATGGCTTATTGAGCATTTAAGCCTAGAAAAATAGCTTTGCCTGCAAGCTTTCTTCCACATTTTAAGGTTCTCTTTTTTTGTAGATAGATTTAAAGTTATTCATAATGAGTCTCAACTATTTACTAAGAGGTGAAAATGTCTAACATGCCCAATCATCTCGCTTCTTCTTTAAGCCCCTATCTTCTTCAGCATCAGTATAATCCTGTCGATTGGTATCCCTGGGGTAAAGAGGCTTTAGAAAAAGCCACGCATGAAGACAAACCGATCTTCTTATCCATTGGCTATTCAGCCTGCCATTGGTGCCATGTAATGGAAAAAGAATCCTTCGAAGATAAAGAGGTGGCAGAACTACTAAATAAGCATTTTATTAACATTAAAGTAGACCGAGAAGAGCGGCCTGATCTAGATCGTCTTTACATGTCGTGCGTGCAAGCAATGACAGGCCATGGGGGGTGGCCCATGTCTATCTTTATGACGCCTAATCTAAAACCCTTTTTAGCAGGCACCTACTTTCCTCCTACTTCCCGCTATGGGATGCCAGGGTTTCGCTCTTTGCTACAGGAAATCATCCTGCAATGGAAACATAATCGCACTAAACTTACTGGTTCCTCGGAAAAAGTTTTTCAATATTTATGGGAAGAAGAGAGCCAACATCAACAATTTCATGGTTCTCTTTCTAATAAGCTTCTCGAGCGGCTTGTAGAAGACTGCCAAAAGGATTACGATTCTGAATGGGGTGGTTTTGGAAAAGCGCCTAAATTTCCTCAGGCTGGAGCGTTTTTTGCCCTTCTGCATCAATATCATCACCACGACCAGCCAGAGAATTTAAAAATGATAACCCATACTCTTGAGCAAATGGCACGCGGGGGTATTTACGATCAACTAGGAGGGGGCTTTCATCGCTATTCTGTCGATGAGAAGTGGTTAATCCCTCACTTTGAGAAGATGCTTTACGATAACGCTCTTTTAAGCCGCTTATATTTGGAAGCCTATCAGCTTACTAGGCAAAAAAGCTTCCTTGATGTTGCTTTGCATACTTTGCAATATTTATTAAGAGAGATGCGCGATCCTTTAGGGGGCTTTTATTCCGCTGAGGATGCAGATTCAGAGGGGGAGGAAGGAAAATTTTATCTTTGGTCTCTTGCTCAAATAGAGGAGAGTTTGCAAGATCCTCAGCTCTTTTGCCATACCTACGGAATAACAAAGGAAGGAAATTTTGAAGGAAAAAATATTTTACATCTTCTTTCGCCTTTAGAAGCCCTCTCATTTCAAGAGCAAGAAAAATTGGCTGTAGATCGTCAAATACTTTTGGAGAAGCGCAACAAACGTATCAGGCCTGGCTTAGATGATAAGATTCTGGTCGACTGGAATGCTTTGCTGATTTCCAGCCTAGCCAAAGCCTACCAAATCACAGGAGAATCGTTATACTTGGAGTCCGCTCAACAAGCAGCACAATTTATTGAAAATAATATGATTCACGAAGGTCAATTGTATCATTTATGGCGAAGAACTTTAGGATCTACACCAGGTTTTTTGGAAGATTATGCTAACTATATTCTAGCCCTTCTAGATCTTTATGAATGTGATTTTAATATAAACTGGTTGGAAAGGGCTCAAAACATGATGGAAAAAATGAGAGTGCTTTTCTGGGATCCTAAAGATAAAGCTTTTTTTGCATCCTCCCTAGCGCATGGCTCGCTTTTGGTGCGTAAAAAAGTCTTTAATGATGATGCTACTCCTGCTGGCAATGCTCATGCAGCCCTAGCTTTTCTTCGATTAGGTAGCTATTATGAACGTAGGGAATATAATCAGATGGCTGAGCAAATTCTTTCTTTGCATGCCACGGCAATGCAACAAGCGCCTAAATGGTATGGCACCCTGCTATGTGCAGTTGATTGCTATCTTTCTTCAATGCAGCAAATCGTCTTGCTAGGAGATGTACAAGATAAAAAAATTCAAAACTTGCTTGCTGTAATTTATAGTGAATATCTCCCTCACAAAGTTGTGTCTTTGGTTAATAAAAGCTCTCAAGAGTTGCCTGTAAACAAAGGTAAGGAAGGCGACCCAGGCACTGCCTTTGTCTGTTATCAACAACGCTGTTTTCCTCCCACTTCAGATCCTAGTAAGCTACATTGCTTATTAAAGGAAGGAGCCGCATTGTGAAAAGCTAAGCTAAATCTTCTTAACCTGTAAGCTATAATGCTGTGGGGGCAAAGCTTTTAAATAGACTGCTAATACAAAAAAAATTTCCTTGAGTCTACACAGATGAGAAAAGTTTGAGCAAAAGACTAAAGAAGGGTAGCTCCAATTTAGGCAAATAAGATGGCAAGTTGAACGAGCCATATCTTGGTTGCAAAGGAAATTGTGGCGCATCTTATAAACTTTTAAGCAGCTTTTTGTGTAATCACACACTTAATAAAAAGTTTGTTTTTACGGAAAAAACCAGGCGGGAAAAAGGTTGATTTCTTTTTTGTTTATATGGGCAGAGTTTCTTTAAAAGGCATTAGCTAGTCCAACCTGATTTACCCTAAAAAACTCCATCATTGCATCAATTTTAAAAAGAAAAAATGTAAATTTCCTTTTAC
>NZ_JAEMUC010000013.1:0-3123 GCF_018342455.1 Neochlamydia sp. AcF95
AGCAGTAAACATACAAAATATCGAATTATTTCCGCAACTCCTATTTTCCTTTTTCTTTATTTTTTTCCTAAGCTTCTAAAAATTAAAGCGACTGAATAATTTTTAAATTTGAGCAGTCACTTTTCAACCTATATGTTTGTTCTAAGGTGTGCAAGGATATAAATCGCTATATCAGGGGGAATTCTAAGGAGAGGCGTTTGTCTTAGGGTGAAATCTAAATCACTCGTTCTCTAGATGTTATTATACCAAAAAAGCAATCTTATTCAAGGATTATTTTAATATAATGTGGAAAAAACTGTCCCGTCTTTCTTGTCCTTCTTATTTTCATGCAGGGCATTTAGGCGAAATCGATGGTGAGTATTCCTGATAGTCCAAGCTTAACTTCTCCCTCTAATTTGAAAGAAAGCGAAAAGCTCCTCTCCTAATCTATTCTCCAACTTATATGAAACGTTTCTTTTCCTACCTTTTAAGCCAGCATATTTCGTGTTCCCTTAATTTGTTGAGTGTAATCTTATAGGGCATTTCTTAACTTTTGGCTTCTTAACTCACCTGTTTAATGTATTGCCAGTTCTTAAAGCGTCTTTTCCTAATCATCTAGCTTCTAAGGTTAAAAGCCCATGATGTCTCACCTCATCTGCTTCAATTTATTCAATCTTTATGCTGTATATTTTAGCAAAAAAGCGAATGCGGGAAATGCAAGTTAATTGTAAGTTTTCTCTTACATTCAGCTGATAAGGGATTCCGCCATTTTTTTATTAAGTTAAAGGCAGATGAGGAATGCTTTCTAAAACACAACAGGCATAGACTACCTGATAAAACCTAAATAGGGGATCTTTATAAAGGTGCCTTAAAAAGATCTTTTTAGTCATTGAAAGTTTACATAAAGGGAATGCTCCTTATATAAACAAAGAGCTATAAAAGAAAATAAGAAAGCTTCCTGATCCTCCTCCCTTCTTCCTCTAAAGATCAGATAATGCTAAGTAAATAGTAGACGGTAATGCCCGCCATGTAGCCTACAGAGGCAGGAAAAGATATTTTTTTTAAATACCAGGAAAAATCTACTTTCTCTAGTCCCATAAAGACCACACCTGCAGCAGAGCCAATAATCAACAGGCTGCCTCCAGTGCCTGCACAATAGGCTACCAATTGCCAAAAGGAAGAATCTTGAGGATACTGTTGAAGACTGTACATTCCCATGCTGGCCGCTACCAATGGAACATTATCCACAATTGCTGAAGCTATACCAATTAGAGTGGCTATCACCTCTGTGTTTCCTACATGCTGATTTAACCACTGAGCTAACATTTTTAGTAGCTCTGCCGACTCTAAAGCATTAATGCATAAAAGAATGCCAAAGAAAAATAATACTCCTGATAAATCAATCTTTGTTAATACATGCGGCACACGTAAATGTTCACGATCTTCTTCTTTAAAATAAGCAATATCCGTCATTAGCCATAATAGCCCTAAACCAAACAATATTCCCATAAAGGGGGGCAAACCCGTCAATGTTTTAAAAATAGGGACAAAGATAAGCGCAGCTATACCTGCTAAAAAAATTAGCTTGCCAATAGGTTCTAGTTTTTTATGCGCGTTCAATAATTCATGCTCGATTAGTGAGCCTTTTAAGCATTGGCTAATGATGGAAAATGAGCCAATAAAGCATGCTAGACTAGGAAAAAAAAGATTTTTAATGATTGCCCATGAAGTCACTTGCCCCCCTATCCATAGCATAGTTGTCGTGACATCTCCAATCGGTGTCCAAGCGCCCCCTGCGTTGGCTGCAATTACTATCCCCCCGCCTATTAACCAGCGATCCTCTCGGTTCGTCAATAGCTTTTGCATAATGGAAAGCATTACAAGCGTGGTGGTTAGGTTATCTAGAACTGCTGATAAAAAGAAAGTAATCAAACCCAACAGCCACAGCAGGCTAACTTTAGATCTAACTTTAATAACATCTAAAATGATTTTAAAGCCGTGATGAGCATTAATAAGCTCCACGACGCTCAAAGCACCTATAAGAAAGAATATTACCTGGCTAATATCAGCCACATGAGCAGCTAATGAATCCAAGTTCTCTTGATGAGAAAATTTATCGTGATGATTAGCAAATTGCAAAATCCAACAAATAATGGCCATCAGCAAAGCTGTGGTCGTTTTGTTGACTCTGATCACATGTTCTATGGTAATAAAGCCATAACCTATGATAAAGACAATAATCATGCTGATAGTATAAATATTTAGAGTGATAGCCATATAAGTTTTCCTGTAAATCTTTTCTGCTAATATACATTCTAATATGCGATTTTTACATTCTAACCTAGGTAAAAAAAATGGAAGAGCCTATTTTATCTTTAAACTCTGCTATTCATTCTTCTATAAAAAAAGCTACCCTTATCAAAGGCACAATTTATGGAGCTGCCGGCATCAGTTTATGGCTCTATGGAGGAATTTTCCTTTCTCCTTCTTTCTTAGCTACTTGGGGATGGATTATTCTATTTTTAGGAGGGTTATTTATCACTTTAGGACTTTTGCCCTACCGTCAATTGGCGTATTTAGAAAATACTCCCCACCAAATAAAGGTGACTGCACTAAATGAACTTTATTTTGCCTTGCATGGTAGGATCCTTTTTAAAGTATCCCTGGAAAAAGTAGATGAAATGGCTTATCTAGACGATGACAAACATTACGGGATTGGTTTGTGGATGGCTCCTACCTCAAAAGACATTACTGCTTTACATTTTTCTTTGGATCTTCCTCTGTATTTAGAAGAAAATCAAAAAAAATATTTTTGCGACCTATTTTTACCCTATTTTAGTAAACGTTCTTATCAAGAACTAGAAGAGATATACAAAAGCTTGGAAAAAAAGAGAGTAGAATAATCAAGGAATAAAATATTTAATTGCACTCTAAAAAGGACGGCATAAAAAATAAACCGCTCTCTCTAAAAACAGGAGATTACACCTTACTAAAGTCAAGGCAGAAACATCCACTATTTTATGACTTCTCTATGCCTAGCTTATTTAGTTCAACATGATTTAAAGTATTTTTGCCCTGAGATAATATTTTAGGAGAGTTTTTTATCAAAAAATGCTATATTTTCTTTACAAGTAAATCATTACA
>NZ_JAEMUC010000014.1:0-11595 GCF_018342455.1 Neochlamydia sp. AcF95
CCTTATCGAGCTTGCTCAAAAAAAACAGGGTAAATTAATTGTTACTACGCGCGATAAAGCTCATGATAGTGCTATTCCTCAAATACCCGTAAATTTATTTAGCAGCGAGGAAAGCAAAAACTACCTCTTGCAAGTCACCCACTACAAGGGCGAAGATAGCGCTGAAGAAGCTGAAAAGATAGGGCAAGCCTTAGGGGGCTTGCCTAGCTCTTTAAAGAAAGCTGCTGGCTGGCTAAACGATAATGCTTGGCCTTTAAAAGTTTATTTTGCTAAGCAAGCCGCAAACTTAGCAGAGCACAAAGCCTACTTGGAGGCTAGGAGCAATTTAACACCACCTAATGAGTACTTTACTGGTCGCGAAGCTGATTTAGTGGCTTTAGAGGAAACATTAACACAAGGTAAGCCCTTAGTGTTAGCTGCACAAGTAGGCTTAGGAGGGGTAGGTAAAACGCAGCTAGCCCTACAATATGCTTACCGTACAGCACCGCAATATAATTTTATTTGGTGGCTAAATGGGGAAAGCGAGACTACTTTAATCCAATCGTACGCTAGTTTAGCAGAAAAATTGCAAATTTATTTAACCGAAGAAGAAGAAAAGGAAGATAAAGCGCTAGTCAGAAAGGTTCATTGCTGGCTTAAAGAAAACCCTGGTTGGCTGCTTATTTTTGATGATGCCGAAAATGCCACCACTCTTAATAGCTGGTTGCCTGAATCGGGCGGCCATCTTCTTATTACTTCTCGTAAGCCTAATTGGCCTAATGCCCAAGTTTTTACCCTAGGTGTTTTTAAACGAGAAGAATCTATCGAGCTTATCCTAAAAATTACTCATCTAGAAGATCAAAAAGAAGAAGCGGGTAAACTAGCCGACCTATTACAAAATTTACCTTTAGCTATTTCTCAAGCGGCTTTTTACATCAAGGAAACCCACATTTCCATACAGGAGTATAGAGAGAAATTTGAACAACACTATAAGGTATTATGGGAGTTTGAAGTGCCGCCAGATATCTACCAGGCGACAGTCCAGGTGACTTGGCATGTGTCTATGCAAAAGATTCGGCAGGAAGAAGCAAGAGAAAAGGAAAGTAATGAATATCCCTCTTTAGCCGACCCTTTAATGCAGTTTTGTGCTTATTTAAGTTCACATGGCATTCCGCGACATTTACTTAAAGAATGGGTAATCAATGTCTATCAATCGGAGACCCCCTCATTAGATATTAACCATACTATTGATTTGCTTAGACGTTATTCCATGGTTGAGGCCACGACTGAGATGATTAATATTCATAGCTTAGTGCAGCTGGTGATAAGAGACCAACTAAAGGAAGAAGAGCAAAGAAAGGTGTGTCGGCATGGCGCACAGCTTTTAGGAAAATTATTTAAGTATGAAGAAATAGATATAGCTAAGACTAAAGCGAACCTTTCATTGATTAAGCATGTAGAAAAATTGGTGGGGCATGCATGGAAGCTGAGGGTAGAGGAGGAGTTGGCCCTTCTTCTTAAAATGAACATTGCTCATCATTATTCCTACCAGGGCCTTTATCATGTAGCAAAAAGGAATTGGGAGCAATGCCTAGAAGAAAGTAAAAAGTGGGGCAAAAAATTAATGGTTGCAGGCTGTATCAATAATTTGGGGCATGCTTCGCAGAAATTAGGGCAGTACGAGAAGGCCCAAGCTTTCTATCAGCAAGCGGTAGAAATTTATAAAAAAGACTGCCCTAATGAAAAGCTAGACCTGGCTAACACTTATAATAGTTTAGGATCTCTTCTGAAAGATCTAGAGCGCTATGAAGAAGCTAGAAAAAAATGTGAGAAAGCAGTAAAAATTTTAATAACATTTGGTCCTACTGAGTTTACCCTCTATTTGGCAAATACGTATAATAATTTAGGTCTTATTTCAAAAGGGTTAAAAGATTTTCCTCAGGCACAAAACTACTATACCAAAGCATTAGACATTTATGAGGAAAATTATCCTCCAGGTCATCCTCTGCTAGCTTGTATCTATAATAATATGGGTCATCTATTCCAAGAACTAGGTCTGTATCCAAAAGCACAAGAGCTTTATCAAAAAACTTGGCAAATTGAAGAAGAAGCCTATTCTAGTGAGCATCCTACCTTGTCAATTACCTATAATAATCTAGGAGATATTTGGCAAAAGTTAGATGAATATAAAAAATCAAAAAAATATTTGAATAAAGCATTGCATACTGAAGAAAAAATGGATTCTCCTAGGCCTATTAATTTAGCAATTATTTACAATACTTTAGCCAGCTGTGCTAGGAATTTGGGTGAGTATTCTGAAGCTACTAAGCATTCAAAGCAAGTCGTCCAAATCTTTGAAGGAATGGGCTCTTTTAAACATCCAATTTTAGGTAATGCCTATCTTGCACTAGGCAATATTTCATGCGACTTAAGTCAGTATAAAGAGGCAAAAGAAAATTATGAAAAGGCTTTGCAAGTCTTTATTGCTCACTACTCTTCTCAATCTCACCCTGCTTTAGCAAGAGTATATGCCAACTTAGGGTTCGTATTAAAAGAATTAGGTGATTATAAAAAAGCCCAAGAATATTGCGAAAAAGCATTCAAAATCTTTAAGGAGGTCTATTCTACTGAACATCCTAATCTGGCAATAGTCTATCACAATTTAGGCCAAGTTTTTGAAGAATTAGGCCGCTATTCAGAAGCCAAACAGTGCTATGAAAAGGCCTTATGTATCTTCCAAATATTTTATTCCCCCGAGCATTCTCTCATTGCAAAAATATGCAATAGCTTGGGGCTTATTCTAGTAAAATTGGGAGATTATAAAGAGGGTAAAAACTACTATGAAAAAGCCCGCCAAATTTTCGAAAAGATTTATTCGTGTGAACATTTTTTTCTAGCCCCTGTGTATGTCAATCTAGGAGATTTTTACTTAAATGTAAAGGAATATCAATCAGCTAAAGACTATTATGAAAACTCATTAAGAATTTTAAAAAAAAATCTCCCTTCAGACCATATTACTTTTGGGAAGATATACATTAGCTTAGGAATTCTTTTCTACAATTTATGTGATTATAGATTAGCTAACCATTATTACGAAAAAGGGCTAGAGATTTTTAAAAACATTTATTCTGCTAAACATCCTGCTCTGGTAAAAATTTACAAAAATATGGGAAATGCCTTTCGTAAGCTAGGCCAGCCGGAAGCTGCTGAAAGATACCTTAAAGAGGCTCTTTTAATACAAAAACGCAATTTTCCAAAGGATCATCCTGTGAGAGCAGGTATCCATAATAGTTTAGGTGTTTTTTTTAAAAGTCTAAAGCAGTATAAGAAAGCTAAATCTCATTATTTGCAAGCACTAAATATTTATGAGAAAAGTTATTCTTTTACTCCACTTACCTTGGCTGGGATCTATTTAGACTTAAGTGATACTTTGTTTGAATTAAAAGATTTTAGCAAAGCCAAAGACTATTATCTAAAAGCAATAAATATTTACGAAAAAATAGATCCGCCTGCTCATCTTCTTTTGGCCCATACGTATTTTAACTTGGGAAATACATTATGTATATTGAAGCAAGATATAAAAGCTAAGGAAAATTATGAAAAAGCAGTGCAAATTTACGAAAATATTTCTTCTCCAACCTCTCCCTATTATCAAGAGTCTCAATCAATGGAAGTTCTCGAGTCGCTTGCAAAAACACATCTTAATCTAGTGAATGTTTTAAATGGATGGGGACATTTTGCAAAAGCTCTTACTCATTGCCAAAAAGCTTTCGTCTTTTTAGAAAAAATTCATCCTTTTCATCCTTTATTGCCCAACGTTCATTATAGTTTGTACGCCCTTTCAGTAAAAATAAAAGAGAAATCAAGGAAATTAAACAGTTTATTAGATCGCTACAAAGTGAAAGATAAACAGCAAGCCTTACGCCGAGCAGCGCATCAAGGTAGTATTGAAGATATGCGCTATTTGGTTGAGCAAGAAGGTGTAGATATCAATGCTCAAGATAAGAAAAAGGGCTTAACTGCTTTGCATTGGGCCGTAAAGCAAGGTCATCAGCAAGTAGTTGCATGGCTGCTAGCCCACGGAGCGAGAGCAGATATTAAAGATAGAGAAGGTCGCATTCCTGACGACTATAAGGTAAAACACTCATAATATTCATCTAGCTGAACAAGAAGAGCTGGGAGCATGTTTTAAGGACAAGTTACTTAGTAAATTATTTATAGGTTGATTTTTAAGCAAAGTTAAAGGTTAGAAATGATAGTTAACTCTCCTTCTTTCCACTTTTTAAGCAGCTCCTTTTACTAAAAGTCTATATTATTTAAAATAATTCCTATAGGAAAAATATTGCTATTCCCATAGCCTTTCTTCGATAGGTATGTTTGCAAGCAGGCTACCAAAACTTAAGCAATTTTTTGAAAAGTTAAAATTTAAATGGCACTAAATATTAATAAATAAGAGAAAAAGCTAATGAATATAGAAAATGCAAGCTTAGCTAATTTTGTATTTCCTATGTTTAAGGAAATAGAAAAGAGGAATCTTTCCCTTAGCCAGGGTCCTTATGCCGAGATTAGCTTACAGATATTTGCAAAGTTGCGGTCGGTAGATTTGTGTCGAGCAAGGCTAGTATGTAAAGAATGGAAGCAGTTAATTCAACAAGCCAATTTATGGAAAGGTTTTCATCAAGATAGTGATAAAAATAGCTCTCAGAAAGAAATAAAAGCGGTGAGTAATCAATTAGTTTCTCTAGATCTTCTTGCGTGTAAATGGAATTCATCGAGCACCGCTGAATTTTTATGGCATGATCCTGGCACTCTTATCAGTGGGGCTATGCTAGCAAAAGTAAATGCTGTAGCTGCCTACCTATATACCGAAGGCTATGAACTAAAAGGTGCCCCAGGAGACGGCGACTGCTTTTTTAGCGCTTTTTTAGGAAGCTATGAAGGGCTTTCTAGAAAGATACCCTTGCTAGACGACCAGAAAGATAAAATTTCCTATTTAAGGCAAGTACTTTCAGACAGTGTTAAACATAAACTTACGAACCATACAAGAGCAGCAGAAATAATAGGAAAAGGATCTTGGATAAGTGGCTTAGGTGAAGGAGATTTATTAGCTTCAGCTTTATCTATTCCTATAAGATTAATAACAGTTAATGAAAAACGATTGATTTGCAGTATTCATGATAGGATAATTTTTTCCCAAACATATCTAGCTGAAGATGATAGATCCCAGGAATGGGAAACTATTCCTCAAGAAGAAAGACGTCAAGAATATATCTTTATTGTGGATTTAGGCGGCCATTTTATTTATGCTCAAAAAACATTACGTCAGCTTGAGATGCTAAGTGATCCTTTTCGATTTTTTTCTTCGCCAAACGATTCCCTCCCTCCTCTTTCTTTAGATAAGTCTTTTTCTAAAGTTTCTGAGATCTACGTAGGTTGCATGATAACTGGCAACCAAGCAGAAAAGCTCTATTTGTATATAAAAGGTGGCTTCTTAAAAGGTTATTTGTATAGAAAAGAAAAACTGATAGAAGAAATCTCTCCTCACCAAATTCAAGGAGGCCTTCATGGCGAAATTGAGTCTCAAGCTCTCATTCGCCTGATAAATAAAATAGGACAGCGTAGCCTTTTTGCTCTTTATCACCCACAAGCTACAGATAAAAAAGTCACTTTATTGCCTGCTCCTCCAATGGGCAGCTATTTAGAAGAATATGCCTTAAGCTATGTTGAAGCTCCTTTGCCCAATATCAACCTTTTTTGCCGTCCTAATCTTAGTAAAGCTTTAGATAAAGGCTTAAAAAAATTTGGCCTGGTAAGTTTGGTTAGTGAGGAAGGGATCTGCTGTCCGACGGGTAAAACAGAACTCGCTAAAGCTTATTTTTATGCGCAAAGGGAAAGCTATAACCAAGCCTTGTGGCTAAGAGGAGAAAAAGAGTGGTTTATTGAGCAAGGCTTAAAAGAATTTAGCCAGAAAATAGGGCTGGGTTGGCAAGAGTGGCTAGGCACGCATAACCATTGGCTGATTATCATCGATGGACTTAGCTATATTTCTCTGCTAAGAAAATTAGGCCTTATCGAGCTTGCTCAAAAAAAACAGGGTAAATTAATGGTTACTACGCGCGATAAAGTTCATGACAGTGCTATTCATCAAATTCCCGTAGGCTTACTTAGCAGGGAGGAAAGCAAAAACTACCTCTTGCAAGTCACCCACTACCAGGACGAACATAGCGTTGATGAAGCTGAAAAGATAGGGGAAGCTCTAGGCGGTGTACCTAGCTCTTTAAAGAAAGCTGCTGATTGGCTAAACGATAATGCTTGGCCTTTAAAAGTCTATTTTGCTAAGCAAGCTGCAAACTTAGCAGAGCATAAAGCTTACTTGGAGGCTAGGAGTAATTTAACACCACCTAATGAGTACTTTACTGGCCGAGAAGCAGATCTTGTGGCTTTAGAGGAAACATTGACTCAAGGCAAGCCTTTAGTATTAGCCGCACAAGTGGGCTTAGGAGGAGTAGGTAAAACGCAGCTAGCCCTACAATATGCTTACCGTACAGCACCTCAATATAATTTTATTTGGTGGTTAAATGCTGCAAGTGAAGCTGCATTGCTACAATCTTATAGCGACTTAGCAGAAAAGCTTCATATCTTTTTAACTAAAGAAGAAGAAAAGGAAGACAAAGCATTAGTCAAAAAAGTGCATTGCTATCTTAAAGAGAATCCTGGCTGGCTGCTGATTTTTGATGATGCTGAAAATGCCACCACTCTTAATAGTTGGCTGCCTGAATCGGGTGGACATCTTCTCATCACTTCTCGTAAGCCTAATTGGCCTAATGCCCAAGTTTTTACTTTAGGCGTTTTTAAACGAGAAGAATCTATCGAGCTTATCCTAAAAATCACTCATCTAGAAGATCAAAAAGAAGAAGCGGGTAAACTAGCCGATCTATTGCAAAATTTACCCTTAGCTGTTTCTCAAGCAGCTTTCTATATCAAAGAAACCTACATTTCTATAGAAGAGTATAAGGAAAAATTTGAACAACATTATAAGGTGTTATGGGAGTTTGAAGTGCCACCAGATATCTACCAGGCGACAGTCCAGGTGACTTGGCATGTGTCTATGCAAAAGATTCGGCAGGAAGAAGCAAAAGAAAAGGAAAATAATGAATACCCTTCATTAGTCGATCCTTTAATGCAGTTTTGCGCTTATTTAAGTTCGCAGGGTATTCCTCGTCGCTTGCTTAAAGAATGGGTGATCAACGTCTACCAATCGGAGACCCCCTCATTAGATATTAACCATACTATTGATTTACTTAGACGTTATTCTATGATTGAAGCTGCTGCTGAGACGATTAGCATCCATAGCTTAGTACAGCTAGTAGTAAGAGATCAGCTTAAGAATGAAGAGCAAAAAGAGATTTGCGGCAAAAGTTTAAATGTTTTTAAAGATTTATTTGTCTACGATGAAACGAATATTGCGAATGTGAAAGAAAAATTTCCTTTTACACCCCATGTAGAAAAAGTAATAGAGCATGCTTTGCATTTACAGGTAGATGAACACTCAGCGTTATCTCTTAACATGCATGTGGCCCGTTATTTAATGTATAAGGGAACTTACAAAGCAGCCCGGAATATTATAGAGGTTTGCATAGAGAAAAGTTCTAAGGATTCTGATAGACTTTTTAATGCAGCCCTTAAAAATAATTTAGCTAATACCTTGCTAAGCTTAGGCAATTTTAAAGAGGCTAAAATAACGTATCAAGAAGCAATAAAACTGTATGAGGAAGTCTACTCTCCTGACCATCTTACTCTAGCCGGCCTTAATAATAATTTAGGGGCTACCTTGAGTGCATTAGGTTTATACGAGGATGCTAAAGCTTCCTACGAAAAAGCTTTACACGTTTACCATAGCAATTTTTTAAAAGGAATCGAGGTAGCAGATACTTATCATAATTTAGGAAACTTATTAAAAAAGCTAGGGCATTATGATGAGGCTAATGAATACTATAAAAAAGCGCTCGAATTAAAGGAAAGAGTTTATAGTGCGGAGCATCCTTCTTTAGCTGATACTTACAATGCGGTAGGCACTTTATTTGAAGAGTTAGGACAATATAGTATGGCTAAAGAAAAATATAAATCTGCTTTAGCAATTCAAAAAAAAGCCTATGTTTCTATCCATCCTTCTTTAGCGGATACTTATAATAATCTCGGGAATATATTACAAAAATTAGGAAATTATTCTAAGGCTAAAAAAATCTTTCAGAAAACTTTGAAGATTAAGAAAGCTGCTTTTTCTATCGATCACCTTTTCTTAGCAAGCACTTACAATAACATAGGAAATGTTTCTCAACAGCTAGGTGAGTATGACGAAGCCAAAAATCACTATGAAAAGGCACTAGAGATCAAAGAAAAAAGTTTTTCTATTACTCATCCTGATTTGATAAGTACTCTTAGTAATAAAGGATGCGCTCTTAAATCTTTAGGGCGTTATAAGCAGGCAGAAGAGTGTTATAGGAGGGCTCTTGAGATACAAATAAAGGTTTTTCATAATGATCATTCTTCTTTAGCTCATACCAAGAATAATTTAGGTAACGTGCTAAGGATGTTAGGGCAGTATGGGGAAGCTCAGCAACTTTATCAGGAGGCCCAACGTTTGTATGAAAGGGTTTATTCTCCTGATCATCCTTTTCTAGCTGAACCTCATCATAACTTAGGGAATGTGTTAAGGCAACTAGGGCAATACGAAAAAGCTAAAGAACATATTGTGAAAGCCATAAAACTCAAGAAAGAGATTCTTTTTTTCGATCATCTTTCCCTAGCCTGCAGCTATGACATTCTAGCATCGGTTTTGCAAGACTTAGCGCAGTATGAAGAAGCTAAAGAGTATTACAAGCTCGCGCGAAATATTTTTAAAAAGGTGGGTGCTAAAGGCCACCCTTCTCTAGCGGGTATCTACCTTAATTTGGGAATTGCCTATCAAAAACTAGGGAATTTCAAAAAAGCTAATAAAAATTATCAAGAAGCGCTGCAAATTAATCAAAAAGCTTATACTGAAACTCACCCCCTATGGGCCCCTTTCTACATCAATCTAGGCGGAATAATGCTAGAGTTGGGGCGTTATAGCGAAGCTGAAAAACAATGTCATCTAGCGCTAGCTATCTTACAAATAAATTACTCAGAGATGCATCCAGAGGTAGCTTTTACCTACAGCCAATTAGGCAAAGTTATGCTAGAATTAGGGCAAGCAGCCAAAGCGGAAATATATTATAAGGATGCCCTTCTTATTCAGAAGAAGATTTATTCATCAGAGCACCCTAGCTTAGCGGAAAGTTATCATAATTTAGGAAATGCTTTACGCTGCTTAAGTCGTTATAAAGAAGCTCAAGACTCTCTTGAAGAAGCCAAAAGAATTAAGAAAAAGATTTATCTTTCTAGCCACCCTTCTCTGGCTCATACTTACAATGCACTTGGAAAGCTTTTCCACGAAATTGGTCAATATGAGAAAGCTAAAAAGTATCATGGCAAAACGATAGAAATTTATACAAAAGCTTATTCTTCTCGGCATATTTCTTTAGCAGATGTATATCGGGATTTGGGCAACGTAGAGCAAACCACCAGAAGGCATGGCAATGCTTTGGCCTACTTTCTTGAAGCTTTAAAGATTCAAAAAGCGGTATATGAAAGTGATCATCCTGAGTTGGCTATTACTTATAATAATTTAGGGGTAGTAGAACAAGATTTAGGAAGATATGAGGAAGCTAAGACATACTATGAGGAAGGTCTGAGAATCCAGAGAAAAGTTGGCTCCCCTTATCATCCTCATTTAGCTTCATTCCACCATAATTTAGGATATCTTTCTCAAGCACTTAACAGCTATGAAGAAGCAAAAGAACACTATTGCCAATCACTAGAAATCAAAAAAAAGCTCTTCCCGCAGAAGAATCATCCTAGCTTAGCAGACACCTATATGAATTTAGGAGGCCTGTATGCTAATTTAGGTCAAATGAATAAAGCAAAAAGTAAATATGAAAAAGGAATAAAGATTTACGAGAAAGTTTATCCTGAAGGTCACCCTAGCTTAGTTGATAGCTACCATAGCCTAGCAAGCGTTTTGGAAACAGTGGGTAATTATACTGTTGCTAAACAATATTATGAAAAAGTTGTGGAATTAAAGAAAAATAAATTCCCCGCTGAAATTCCTTCGCTTGCAATTTCCTCTCATAATCTCGGTTGTATTTTACATAAGCTAGGTCATTATGAAGAGGCCACTTTAAGTTTTAAAGAAGCTATCGCACTTCTTGAGCCATTGATTTCTAACGAGCATCCCCATTTAAAATTAATGAGAGAAAATTTAGAAAACGCCCAAGAATTGAAAGATTTACAAGAATTCTTTAATCAAGTTAAAGAAGGAAAAAAAAGCGCGGAAAATGAAGAAGAATCTCTAAAAGAAAGCCAGCTTTTTAAGCTATTTATGTATCAAGCTTTACAGGCTCTTAAACAATCAAAAGTAATAGAGGCTAAGCAGAAATACAAAGAAGCTATCAGATTATTGATTAGTAATGAGTTTATTCATTCAATAGAGTTGGCAGAAGCTTACCAAAATCTAGCTTGCTGCTATCAAAGTCAGCAAAATTTTAAGAAAGCTGAGATAAATTTAGAGAAAGCAAGTAAATTGAATCCTTCCACAGGTGTTCTATGCGAGATGGGGCATTTTTACTATACCATAGGTGAATATAGCAAGGCTGTTGAATACTTATTAAAAGTCATTTCTTTAGAAAACAGCCAGGAACAGTTATTCTATGGGCAATTAGAAAAAAGTTATGTAGCCTTAGAGCTTAAAATAATTATTGAGCAAAGAGGGAGCATCACCGTTAATGCTTCCGTACTAGCCTATAAACTGCTTATTGATAGTTATCTGAAAATTCATGAATTAAAAAAAGCTTATGACACCTTTCAAGCATTTGCTAAGCATGTGCATAATAGACTTTCTGATTGTATCATTGAACATTTATTTAAATGTTCCCGCGAAGCAATAGAAAAATAAGTACTCTATTTATGAAGGAGCAAAGCCCTGTAAATATTCTAACCCCTTAAAGGATTAAATAGTCTTTTCCGTGTGAATTAGATCAGGGAAATTGCATGAAGATTTAAGTTGACAAAGCAAGGGGTATAATTATCATTCTTTTCCTTAAAAAGGAGGAATGAATGAATACTCATAAACCCAATAGTATTTTTGCTGTATTTAAGGATCTGGAAGATTCAAGGAAGCAAAGAAACCAAATCTATAGTTTGTTTGATATTGTTACAATTAGCATTTTGGCGATTTTATGCGGTGCAGATGATTGGGCAACAATTCATTTATGGGCATCATGCAATTTACCTTGGCTGCAAGAACATGGAATTTGCTTAGCAGGCGTGCCTTCACATGATACTTTAGGAAGATTTTTCCGCTATGTATCTGCCTCGAATTTTGAAAGATGTTTTGTACAATGGACCCAAAATATTGCTGGAGCCATTAAAGGAGTGATTGCTATAGATGGCAAAACATTAAAAGGCTCGCATGATATAGCTCGTGAAGGAAAAGCAATTCACATGGTTAGTGCCTTTGCAGCAGAGAATAAGCTACTA
>NZ_JAEMUC010000015.1:0-10255 GCF_018342455.1 Neochlamydia sp. AcF95
ATATGATTAAGTAAATATAAACTCTAGAAATTATTTTATTTATCACAAAGTAATTGATAACCCCCGTGACCGCTTACCTTGCTACAAAAATAGAGAGCTGCAAGCTTTTAATTTATTTAATTTTTTATAAATCTACCTTCTAATAGGAAAAAAACCTTATTTAATACTTTTTAAATATTCCTCGTTTTCTTGAATCTCATATAAAAACTTTTCCAATACTCTTAAAACAGTACGGGAAGTATTATACACACCTGCTGCGCTAAATATCAGTTCAAGTTTAGGGCCTGCAGGATAATTTAAAGCAATCATAGTGTAAGTTAAGGGGATCTTATGAGCATTTTCAGGGGCTATCCACACGACAAAATCTTCGTTAATAAGAGTAAGCTTTCCGTTAGATTCTATTAATTGAAAATAACGTGTAAGCGATTGACTTTTGTTCCATGGAGAATGGAAGCAAAGCAGCTCCATATGATGTAAAAGCGATAGGTTAACAGGGATAAGCAATTCAGAAGAGCCCAAGCCAATATTTTTATAAAATTCTTTAAATTTTTCTTCTATCAAAGCTAAATTATGCATGGCCATAATACTCCATATTAAAGATAGAGGCTAAATTTTATTTTAATTTGTACTTCTATGCAGATGAATGGGTCTATTTAATAAGATGAGAGGCTGCTATCTTAAGCAAATGGCAGGCCAACCTAACAGAAAGGATTAAAAAAGTTGAAAAATGACTTTGAATTTAGAATTTAAAGAGTGTAAATTTGTAAAGCCGAACGCTTTCATTGGTGGTAGGCTAAAGGTATAAGCAGGTCATCTGCTTTTTGGGGACTAACCTGCAAGAAGTTAAGTAAAAAACGGGAAGAAGTATGTTTTTGCAAAAATGGCGCTTAGGACTTTTACTTTTTTTAGGAATAGGGTCTCTTAGCGCAGAAAAGCTGGAGGTGAGTGTTGAGTCAGAAGCGGCAATTTTAATTAATGTAACTAATGGAGCTATCTTATATGAAAAAAATGCCCATACTCTTAACTATCCTGCTAGCATTACTAAAATAGCCACTACTCTTTATGCTCTTGAGCAAAAAGGCCATCATCTTTCAGAGATTGTAAGCGCAGATGCTGAATCTATTGCTTCGATTTCTGAGCAAGCTAAGAAAAAATCTAATTATACGACTCCTTCTCACTGGATTGAATATGCAAGCACCCATATAGGTATAAAAAAAGGCGAGAATTTTACCTTAAAAGAACTCTTATACGGCATAATGGTGGCTTCAGCCAATGATGCCGCGAATGTAGTGGCTCAGCATGTGGCAGGAAGTGTTCCTGTGTTTATGAAAGGTTTAAACGGATTTATCAAAAGTTTAGGTTGTGAAAATACGTATTTTACTAATCCACATGGATTACATCATCCTAAGCATCAAACTACCCCTTATGATATGGCTCTTCTCACACGTGAGGCCATGAAAAATCCTATCTTTCGTGAACTAGCGGCTGCGCCAAAATTTATTCGCCCCAAAACTAATAAACAAGAATCGGTTGTTATCTTGCAAAAAAATCGTTTATTACGTAGAGGAGAATACTATTATCCTCAGGCAATTGGGGTTAAAACAGGTTATACTTCCATTGCCCGCCATACTTTAGTGGCCGCAGCAAAGAGGGATGGACGTGAATTGCTAGCGGTCTTGATGAAGTGTAAGGAGGGAGGGCAGATTTATCGAGATGCTATCCATCTTTTTGAAGCAGCGTTTAATGAAAAACAAGAGGAAATGATCATCCTTGAGAAGGGACCTCAAAAATACCTCCACTCTTTAAAAGGTGCGGACAAGCCTTTGAAAACTTTTATAAAATCCAGCTTAAGTCTTAAGTACTATCCTGCTGAAAAACCTGTAGTAAAATGTTACCTGCAATGGCATTCATTAAAATTGCCCATTGTTAAAGGCCAACAAGTCGGCGAAGTTTACTTGCAAGATAGGAATGGTCAGCAGCTCCAAAAAGTAGCCCTTTATGCTGAACAGGGGGTCCAACAAACCTGGATAGGATGGTTGAAAAGTCTCTTTAAAATTACAAAGGAATAAAATTTTAGTTTTTAATAAAATTTATTAAAGATGTAAATAAAATAGCTTAAAAAAAGTAAAAACTTCTTTTCTTGCCAATAATGAGAGAATAAATGATAATATATTCTTTTAATTTGTAAGGTTAAGGAATATCTAGAAAATTTTGAACAAAAGTTTCCCTCTACCTAACGCCTATCATAGCTTAAATCTTTGAAAACTAATCTTGGAAGTTGGGTAGCTAGTATTTACAAAAAGATCAACTGGAAAAGAAGGCTTTATTGTTGGTTTAATGCTTGTTTTCCATGAAGGGCACCACTTAAAATAGATGAGAGAACTAGTATAATAATTGGGATAGCTGCCATGCTTATGAACGTGACTGCAACAAATGCAGGAGAGATCTTTAGAAAAAGCGTATGCTTAAAGATTAAAATAAAGGCCTAGATACGATGCTCACCCTTCCAGGCTATCTTCTTGCTCTGGTTCTTTGTCCAATAAATAATAGGGTAGATTCTCGGAATATGCTAATTTGTAGGAATCATTAACCCCGCTAAAGCTTTTCCTACCAAATAAGTTAGAAATAATAATAATAATAAATAACTTGTTCGATCAAAACTTAAAGGATTTTTTATGAATTTACCAGATACATTTCCAGTAACTAATAAGAGCTTAAAGCCTTTTAGAAAAGATTTTGGAAAAAAGATACCTAGTACTTATAAACAGGCCAACTGGAAAGGAAGACTTTACTGTTGTATTCAATTAGCCTGTTCGCCATTGACGATACCTCTTAAAATAGTTAGCAAAGTTAACCGGATAGCAGGGCTGGCTACCGTGTTAATGCTCGCAATTATAAAACGCGCCGAACAAACCCTCAAGATAAAACATACGGCTAAAAATTGGGATAAAGAACGACAGGTGGTATTAAAAATTACAGACTGCCTTCTTGCTTTAGCTCTTTGCCCAATAACTATTGGAGCCTCTAGACTGCGTTACTTTGTAGGAATCATTAACCCCGCTAAAGCTTTTCCTACCAAATAAGTTAGGAATAATAATAAAATAATAATGTAATTTGTTCAGTTAAAACCTAAAGGAGTTTTTATGAGTTTCCCATCCACATTTCCAGTAACTAATAAGAGCTTAAAGCCTTTTACAAACTATTTTGGAGAAAGAGTACCTAGTACTTATAAACAGGCCAACTGGAAAGGAAGACTTTACTGTTGTATTCAACTAGCATGTTCGCCCTTGACAATCCCACTTAAAATAGCTAAGAGAGCTGGCAACGTAGCCGTGGCGGCTGCGGTGTTGATGAAAATGCTTATAAAACGCGGAGAAGAGTTTCTCAAGGGAAAGCCTGTGCGTAAGGATTGGAAGGATGAACGAGAAATAGTGTTAGTACTTAGAGACTGCCTTCTTGCTTTAGCCCTTTGCCCAATAACTATTGGAGCTTCTAGAATACGCTACTTGGTAGGAATCATTGACCCAACCCGAGCTTTCCCTAAACGCTATTAGTAAGTTTTTGATATAAATGCATAAAATCTTCTAAAGAAAGCTCTTCAGGACGTGATTTTACATCGCATCCAATTTGCAGCAAGGCTTGCGAGACAGCCTGGCTGCAATAAAGCTCTTTTAATGAAGCGCGCATCATTTTACGTCTTTGCCCAAAAGCTGTGCGGGTCATTTTAAAGAAATCATCTTCATTGGCCACAAAGGGCGGCTGATGTAAATCTAAAGTGACTACCGCCGAATCTACATTAGGGATAGGATAAAAACAAGCTCTTCGTACCATGAAGGCATAGCGGGGGGTAGAATAATAATTTAAGAAAACGGTAAAAGAGCTATATTCGCTTGTGCCTGGCTGAGCTGTAAATCGGCGTGCCACTTCCTCTTGGACCATAACTACAACTTTAGAAACGTAAGGGTAAAGCCTAACAAGCTGGATTAAGATAGGGGTTGTCAAATGGTAAGGGAGATTGCCCACAATGATAGCTTTTTGTCCCGGTTGTAAAATTTCCAATAATTTTTCCTTCAAAGGGAATTCCAATACATCTTCGCAAAATATTTCCAATCTATTGGGCTCTGTTTGTAAGCGCTGCAATGCTTGGGCCATTACAGGATCTTTTTCTATCATCAATAATTGGGGGCCCTGCTTTATTATTTCCTCTGAGAGGCAACCTGGCCCTGGCCCAATTTCTACGACCAGATCATGAGAGGAGATAGCGGCATAAGCCACAATTTTGCGAGTAATGTTTCCATCGATAAGAAAATTTTGAGAAAGACCCTTTTTAGGACTTACGCCTAAATTGTTTAGGAAATGATGAAGCTCACTAGGGCGGTATATAGGCATAATTTTAAGTTTTTCCTTATCCTTGAAACATAATAAATTTTCAAAATAGGTGGGTCTATCTACTTTTTAAACCGCAATCATTCCGAAGTAATTATGCTCAAGCTAGATTTTAGAGCTCAGTATAAAAGGTTCAAAAGCAGCCTGATCAGTTTTAGAGGTGTAAAAATCTTGCACAGAGAAACGTTTGCGAATTTTTTTTAGGTAAGCTTCAGTCTCTTGAGCAATAGCTTCTTCTATAAGTTTATCTTTAATTTTAAGTTCTACCTCTTTAAAGGCAGGCGTTCCACCTTTTATCCAATTTTTAAGCACAAAAATACGAAAAAAAGAGCTGTTCTTATCTGCTCGATTTTTTTGAGCGATTGGCTGACTATGTGAATGGGGTGTCATTTTTGTTAAAATGGCTTTATAGGCTTCCGAAATGTCTTTTTCTGGTAAAGTGTATTCTTCAGAGACATTAATTTGCGTACTGTCAAAATGAGAGTTTGCCTTAACGTAAGTCGATAATTTTTCTAATGCTATATGATCATTCAATGCCTGGTAAGTTAAATGGGCAGCTTCCGCGCTTCTAGCTGGATCAGGATCACGAATAGAGATAACATTATATTGCCAAGTATTCGGCTTGATGTTGGCAGGGTTTTTGGCAAACTCCTCGTATGCTAAACGAACAGCTTGAGGTGTTACTTTTTTTAGTGCTTTGGCATTTACTCTTAAGTAAATCATTCTGCGAATAGTAATGTCTCCTTGCACAATTTTTTGTGCTTCTTCATATGACAGGCCAATTTTATCCAAATTGCTGATAATATGAGGTCCAAATAGGCTCTCCATCTCTTGGCGAATATCACCGTTGCTTACAAGAAGTTTATTTTCGCTGGCATCAGCCAATACTAATTCTTTATTAATTAATTCATCTAGCACATGCTTCCAGTTAACTTTGTAAAATTGATAGCGTGCTGGGGTAGAGGAGGTGTAATCAGGAAATTCACGATAGAAAAGAACATCCATTTTTTTCATTACATCTAAAACAGAAATCGCTGTGCCATTCACCTTGGCTAAAATGCGGTTATTTACTACTAAAGCCGAGTTATCTTCTTTACCTAAAAAAGCAGCCTTTCCTTCAGCTTGTAAAGGTGTAATAAAACAACAATAGATTAGAGCAGAAAAAAATAAAATTTTTTGTTTCTTCATGATTAAAAGTGGGTTGGTGATTAGTGAGGATTAATTCTATCATCTATGCCATCTAAAAGATCTTAGCTGCAGAAAAAAAAGCTTGCTAGAGGGCCAGCGGCTATTACTATAAACGATTTAAAACTTCAAAACAACCCCAAAAAAGCCATCCATTCCTCCAAGCGATGGAAAAGATTGAAATATTTGATTTTCTACCTTTAAATGATAGCTCTTAATAAAGTGGTTAAGTTGATGTTCGTTTTCTTGGGGTAAGAGGCTACACGTTCCATAAATGATACGGCCGTCTGGTTTCATAAAACTGAGAGCTTTTTCAAAAATTGTTCTTTGCTGGCCTATCAGCATCTTCAGCCCTTCTACTTCAAATCTCCATTTCATATCAGGATTGCGACGTAGTGTACCCGTTCCCGAGCAAGGCGCATCCACCAGCACCCAATCCATTTTTTTCTTTAATTTTTTAAGCTTGGGATCGTTGGCTAGTATAATTTGTCCATTATGGATGCCTGCGCGCTTCAAACGTTTTTTTGCTTGTTGCAAGGCATAAGAACGTATATCATGTAAGAAAATTTGCCCTTTGTTTTGCATGGAAGGAGCCAAAGCTAAGCTTTTACCTCCCGAGCCTGCGCAAAAATCCATCACTAGCTGGCCTGGTTGGCATTGCACGAGATTGGCAAGGAGTTGGCTTCCTTCATCCTGTACTTCAAATAGGCCGGCTTGAAACTCTGGAATTGTAAAGAAATTAATTCTTTGAAGAAAATTAATCGCATGGGAAGAAGCTAAACAGGCGCTAACCTCATATTTATCTTGTAAAAGCTCTAAAAGTTTATCACGGGTAGCCTTAAGAGTGTTTGCTCTTATAGTCGTCGGGGCGGGAGTATTGCTTACAAGACATAATTCTGAAGCTCGTAAAGCTCCGTAGCTTTCTACTAAAATATTATAGAGTGAATCTGGAAAGCTAACTCTTATGGCAGCAGGAATACTGGGATCATTTTGATGGCTTTGCCAGTCAAAGTAAGGCAATAGAGCTATACGTTTATTCCAATCAGGAGCCTCTGGAATTAAATAATCGATAAGGCGTATCCATCGAATTAAAAAATAGGCATTTTCAGCAATAGAGGCGCGGTCTTTAGAGCCCAGAGCTTTATGAGAGCGGAAATAGTTGCTTATAAAGGCATCTAAGGGAAGTCCTTGTTCGTCATATGCACTAAGGAGCTGAAGAAGATGATAAGCACGAAAAGATTGTTTCATAAAACAAGGCTATATAAAAAAGTGGAAAAAAGATTGAATGTTTAGAATAAATTTTATTTGTATCTAATAATTTTAAAAATTATAAACGAAATCTTTATAAAGCGGCAAGGAAGAAAAAATGCATATATACTTCCTTCCTATGTGGAATAGTATTTGAAAAGCTATGTCCCTTCCCTAGCTTCTTTATCGTTGCTGCCTGGAAAGATAATAAAATTTATAGATGCGACTTGAAGTGCATGCCTCTGCCAGCATCCTTTAAGATTAGCTAGTTTTTGTGTGCCACGAGCACATTTTAGATGTGCGTAACTATACGAAAGATGAGGAAAATGGCTCCTCGAAGTCGCTTTGCAGGAAGAGATTTCAAACCACCTTAAGCTGCTTTGGTCAAAAGCCAAGGTAGTGAGCGTTAAGGAAAAGGTATGATAAACATATCAGGTGAGGACTAAAGAGACGAACGAAAGTGAACTATTGGTCCAAGTGTCGAAAGCTTAAAGATGATGTCAAAACTGGGGGCTAAAAACTCTTTCAGGATAAATTTAGGGGCAACCTGTTTACTGCCTAAATGGCGTCCGGCATAAAGATAGCGTGAACTTAGTCTAGGCTTTTGTATGGAACGTGGGAACCTCATAGATGATGTTAAGAGAAAACCATATAAGTGAAGAACACAAAGTGGGAAATATCGAAGCATGTATGAGGGGCAGATCAACTCGTAGTAGTGAGGAAGTCTTTGTAATGAAGAGGGAGCGAAGGGGTTGAATTGTTCAATCCACCTCAATAAGTCAAGTAGAAATACGAGGAACTTATGAGGGTGGAGAAAAGGCTGGAAAGCTTGAAGAACAATAGGAGCCGTATGAAGCGAGAGTTTCATGTACGTGTCTGTGGGAGCCTAAGGGGGAAGTTCCCTTGGGCGACCCGACCCGATTGCCCGATAGGTTACTAAAAAATTTTATTTTTTACCTATGTAAGCGGCTTGCCAATAAAGAATGCGGTTGTCTATAAAAGAAAAGGGATTTACTTCTTTTGTGTAGCTGTGTTAACTACAAGCTAGTTTTTAAGGGTCTTCCTATTGTTGCATATCAATAAGTCTTTTCTTTTCGTGCCATAGGGAAAGCTTAAAATTTTTATGTTTCTCTAAGTGCATAGGGGCTACAAATAATTTTGCCGAAAATTTATCTTTAAGCTTCGAAAGAGGGGCTTGATGAAAGATAAGGATGAAAATTTAATTGCTTTAATATTTATCTAAGCCGCAAGATTTAATCATCTAACGTTTTTTGAATTTATTTATTTAATTTCTAAAGGGTTCGATCTCTTGTCCTTTGTGAGGGTATTCATAGAAAAAAGCCTCTCTAGCTGTTTTTCTGCAGAAGGGTGGCAAAAAGAAAGAAAAATCACCCAGAGCATTAAATAAAGTCAGCAGTAAAAAAATCTTTTTGGCTTAACCTTAACCTAGTTTAAAATTTATGCCACTCAGCCGTTTACAAACATTTACTTGTATTATACTTTCTTTAATAATCGTAGCCTTCGGCCAGCCTTATTGGAGTCTTACAGCTTCTTTTCTGGCTTCAGTTATGGGTTTTGCCTTGTTTTTCCGTGCTTTAGCTTCTTTTCCTAGTAGCAGGCAACGGTTTTTTGTGGCGACCGCTTGGTTTGCTATGGTTCAACTTATCCAGTTTTCCTGGTTCCTCTCTCATCCATATCTCTACATTATCGCTGTATATATTTTGCTGGCTTTAATCTTTGGGTTGCAATTTGGTTTTATTGGATGGCTAGCATGCTCGCAGCGTATAACCAGTTATAATCGAATAGTCCTGCTGTGTAGTTGCTGGACGCTTCTTGAATGGTCACGCTTATTTATTTTATCCGGAATTGCTTTCAATCCTATTGGACTTAGTTTAAGCGCAAATTTATATACCCTTCAAAATGCCTCTTTAGGAGGAGCTTTTGGCATGTCTTTTTGGGTTCTAGGGGTAAACTTACTAGCATTAAAAGCTTGGCTTGCCTGGCCACTTTACAGGCATATATTCTGCTGGCTTGCCTTTGCCGCATTTCCTTTTATATTTGGATTTATTCAGTTAAAGTTGCACGATTCGAAAGTTATAAAAGATACTTTTAATGCTATTCTTGTTCAGCCTGTATTCCCGACGGAAGAGAACATGCTCTTTCATAATACAGCTTCCTATGTGAAATATGTGGAAGCTGAATGGCAGCAAATTTTGATGCTTTGCAAAGAGCATTTAGGAAAGAATGTCCATTTAATTGCTTTGCCCGAGTTTATTGTACCTTTCACTACCTATACACCTGTATATCCTTACCAAAACGTTAAGAAAGCTTTTCTCGAAGTTTTTGGAGAAAAGGCCTACTCTGCTCTTCCTTTATTGCAAGAGCCCTTAGCTTCACAATGTATGACTGAAAAAGGATTTATTTGGATGGTTACCAATGGTTATTGGCTACAAGGATTGGCTAATATCTTTAATGCGCCTGTCTTATCTGGAATGGAAGACGTTGAGGACTTTTTTGACGGACATAGAGAATACTATAGTTCCGCACAATTTGTTGAACCTTCTTCCTATCAACAGCGTACGCTTCCTTTTAAACGTTATGATAAGCGCGTCTTAGTTCCTATGGGTGAGTATATACCTTTTTCCTTTTGCCGTTCCCTGGCTGCCGCTTATGGTATTACTGGCTCTTTTACACCCGGTAAAGAAGCTAAGATTTTTCCTGCTTATGTTCCTTTTGGAGCATCCATTTGCTATGAAGAAACATTTGGACATTTAATGCGTGAAAATCGCCTGAAGGGAGCTGAATTAATCGTTAACTTAACCAGTGATGTATGGTATCCAACGGTAGCACAGCAGCATTGTGATCATGCTCGCTTGAGAACAACAGAAAATGGCATTCCTCTTATTCGTGCTTGTAATACAGGAATTACCGGCGGTTTCGATGCGTTTGGGCGCGAGATAAAAATTCTTGGCAATACTTACTATGAAAAAATTTGGAAGCCGGGGGCCCTTTATCTGCAAGTTCCGCTTTTTTCCTACAAAACCCTTTATTCTATAACGGGTGATTATCTTATTGTCTTCCTATCTGTTTTAGGTATAGGTGGGGCTTTCTTTTTTCGTCGCTAACTTTACTTAAAATTATAGCTCCAATTAATTGTATACTTGATGATGTACTTTTTTTCTTGTTGACTAATTTTTAATAAAATATTGTTGTAACTTAGTACTACAGTGGTAATAAAAAATATAGTATGCTATTTTATTTGTTAGGTAGGGAGGTGAGGGATGGAATTGAAAGCAATAAACCAAACTATAAAACAAAAAAAAGAAGAGCTAGCTCTATTTTTAAGGCCTTTTTTTAGCCGAGAAGAAGCTAGACAAGTGGCTTTGCAATATACATGGGGGTTAATGAGCAAAGCAGAACGTAAAAACACCTGGCA
>NZ_JAEMUC010000016.1:0-3600 GCF_018342455.1 Neochlamydia sp. AcF95
TGAGGCATATTTTGCAGGTTTTAGGCCCTCCTTTTCAGAAATTATATGCTAATGGAAATTAACTTGCGGAATGTGGGATGTATCCAATAAAACAGATTTTTCGAAATCCTACATGGTAAAAAAAATTTTAGAAAAAGTGGTCTATTATTTGTCTAGCGACTACTCTTTTCAGTAAAGTTTGCCTAGCCTAAACTAATAATCTTTGCTAACTTTTCCTTCGGGGAAAGCTGATCATACTCATCTTTTTCTCTCCAGTAATAACCCTGTTGCTGCAATCCATGGATAAAGTAAAATTGCTCGAAAACTTTAGCAAAAATGGCTTTATCTTCATTGGGATAAATATACCAGCCGGTATGATATTGCTCTTTAAACTCTTTGGAAACAGTAATTCCCGAAGCAGTAATAGCATCAAGCATCCATTTCTCATGAATCTTTACTTCTACATCCGGGATTAACTCCGCTGCTATGGCTTGATTGCGCGGATTAATTAAAAGCTTTATTTGCATATTTTTTCTCTCAATTACTTTATTTAAAGTTAGCATTTATTATTTTTTTATAAAAGCAGAGAGTTTGATTAATAATTATCAAAATCCTCATCCTGCCCCTCAAGCTTCTGATTCCACTTTTCCATAAGTTGCTTGACTATCCCTAAAGAGTTTTTATTTTCTTTAATGGCTTTTTCTAAGGTGTGGCAAGCTTCATTCATCCATTCAAGCGCTTCTTTTGGCATCTCGCGGCTTTGCATATATTTTGCATAGCCTTCTCTTGCTTTATTATCCACTAATTTTATTAAATTCTGATCGAATGGTCTCTTAAATGCAGGGTGAGACAAATACTCCATTTTCAAGGGTTCTCCTATGCCTTTAAAGCAGCGATCGTGATCAATACCATAAGCTTTATATTGAACGGGAGAGGTGTTTTCTATGGCTTTGTATAAGATATTGCCTGAATGTCTATCACCATTGCCAAAGATAAGGTCAAAAATAGCCAGAGCGTGTATTTCTCGATTGGAGACAGTTGCTTGCATTTGCTCTATTTCGGAGGTGCTTTTGGCGTCTTGAAGAAAAAGTTGAGCTGAGCCTTGCCAGTTGTTAAAATTGATTTGTACTGTCTTTGGAATAGGAAACAAGCCATTTGAGTTAACACCAGAAGCTGCTTGTTCTCTGCTACCCATCGTAGGATCTTGGCTAAAATTGTCTTGTATACAGGGCTTGAATATAAAAAGTTGCTGGCCCTCAGCCTGTAAAATGTATGTCTCGTTAACATTTGTGCTTCCAAGAGCGTGAGTACTTAGAAGAGGAAATTGCTTTAGCCCCTCTTGGTAATCGATGCTTTCTTTTTGGTACTTTTCATAAGCTTGCTCAAAGATATTACCAATCTCTTCGTTCATTTGTTTTATTTTTTCAAGCTCTTCAGGTATTTTGCTTGGAGGGCAGTCCCTTAAAAATCCTGGCAACCCTGGATGATAGCTGGCCGGGTTAGGTTTTTTGGCAAGATAGTCCCTTGCTGCTTGCGAAGCGTCCTCACATGTCTTATATGCAGAAAGAGCTTGAAAGCAGCCAGATAGACTTTTCACAAGATAGGCTACATGAGGTTTTTCTGGAATTTGTTTTAATGAAGAAAAATGCTCGCTAAATTCTTTTAAAGGTTCTTCAAACAAAGCGGCATGCATGTTCTTAATTTCTTCTCCCGTCACTGGCTTATTCAATCCAAATTTATTAGAAACCATATTAAAGATAACATTGGCAAGTTCTCTTTCTGTCTTCAACTTTTGTTGAGTAATTAATTGGTTAATCTTAGGGATGTTTTTCTTAGCTGTTGCTTGGCCAAAACACTTTTCTATTGCTTCATAGAAGGGCTGAGGATTCAAAGGTTTGTTTGAGATATCTTCTGTTTTATCTAAGGCACTACTTTGAGTAGCCTCTGCTTTGACTTTTTTTGTTGGACGCTCACCGGTAGTTTCATTCCTTGGTAAAGCTTGTTGGACTTCCAAATGCCGCTTTTTTGCCTCAAGCTCTAAGGTGTTTTTTTTATCTATCGTAGAGGTTGTTGCTTCTAATTCTTTTTCTTCAACTTCCGCGGGCGCTTCCTGGTTTTGGATACCTTTTTCTTTTTCATTCGAGGCTGTCTGCTCTGTTGAGTTAAGGAAATATTGATGATTGCCGTCCAAGCGCATGCCTAATTTTTCTGGATTCATGCATTTCCTCCATCCTACTAGACTTACTTTCTTAATAAGAATTGATCTTATTAATTTAATTATAATAATTAATTTTTTAATTATATATACATTTTATAAAAAATTTGTATTTTTAATTTTTTTAGTTAAAATAGATGAGGAAGAAAGACAGGGTTATCAATGGAGATAAATCCGTAAGGTAGTTAGTGGGCTCCTATTCGTAAACGGTCACGGGATGTAAAAGTTTTTTTAGATAACAGAAGGTGTAGGTTGCTTGGTACGACCTATATAGATAGCATCTGTTAGAAAATCTTGAATAAATTTTCTTTGTCGATGAAGAGTTTCTATACAGTTAGGCAACATCTCCCTCCACTTTTTGCCATAGATAGAATGGCTATCGAGACATAACTTGCGTGCAATGGCTAGATTTTTTAAAGATTCTTCGGCGGCATTATAGGTCATAGGAATAGCAGGAGCTTCCAAGTAAGCACTAAAATGTTTGATCTGCTTTAAAAGCTTATGGCAAAACTTCCGCTTTTGGAGTAATTGAACGATTAGCTTTTTGATCAGTGAATGGTAGCTTGGAGCTATTCATGGAATTTTGATTAAGCTGTTCTTCCAACTGGGCAATGCGTGCTTCAAGCTTGGTGATTATCTTTTTTAGTCTATTTGCTATGGCTTCTAGCTGGGCATTTTCAGCTCTTAGCTGTATAATCTCAGCCCTTAGCTCTGCATTCTCTTTAAGTAGTTGCTGGTATGAAGATTGCATACTACTCAACATATGATTAAGTAAGTATAAATTCTAAAAATTATTTTATTTATCACAAACTAATTGATAGCCCTGTGATCGCTTCACGACTTATTAAGATCGTTTAAAATAGAGGCTATTTAACCAGCGTCTTATATGATGAGAAAACCTTATCCTAGCGATTTAAATAATCAAGAAGGGCAAGGGCTTGAACCTATCACATGCAAGAAAAAAGCTGGCAAGCTACCTAAGCACTCTAGACAAGAGATGCTTAATGCCATCTTGTATGTTTTAAGGACAGGCTATCAATGGACAGATCTTCCGCATGATCTATCTCCTTGGAAATCGGTCTGTTCTCAATTTATAAGATGGAAACAGAGTGATTTATTCGAACAAATTAATACTTATTTAAGGCGATCGCTTCGCCAAAGCTTAAGGCAAGTTAGCAGAGCTTAAATACAGGCTGTAGCCGATAGCCAAAGTGTCAAAACAACTGAAAAAAAGGGCTCTGCGGATACGAGGGCAGCAAGAAAATTAAAGGCAGGAAAAGGCACATAGTGGTGGATCATTTGGGGCTGTTAATAGCAGTCATAGTTAAGTAGTCCAACCTGATTTACCCTAAAAAACTCCATCATTGCATCAATTTTAAAAAGAAAAAATGTAAATTTCCTTTTAA
>NZ_JAEMUC010000017.1:0-46149 GCF_018342455.1 Neochlamydia sp. AcF95
AAAATCATCCCACTGTAGCAACCTTTTACAATAACTTAGGCCAAATCTACGAAGGGCAAGGTAATGTAGAACAGGCGGTTGAATATGCTAAGAAAGCTCTTGCCATTGATCTCAAGCTTTTTGGTGAAAATCATCCCGCTGTGGCAAGAGATCACAATAATTTAGGCCAAATTTACCAAGGGCAAGGTAATTTAGGACAGGCGATAGAATATACTAAGAAAGCTCTTGCCATTGACCTTAAGCTTTTTGGTGAAAATCATCCCACTATAGCAGCCTCTTATGGTAACTTAGGCGTCATTTACAAAGGGCAAGGTAATTTAGAACAGGCGGTTGAATATACTAAGAAAGCTCTTGCCATTAACCTTAAGCTTTTTGGTGAAAATAATCCCACTGTAGCAATCTCTTACAATAGTGTGGGCATCATTTACAAGGAGCAAAGTAATTCAGAACAGGCGGTTGAATATACTAAGAAAGCTCTTGCCATTAACCTTAAGCTTTTTGATGAAAACCATCCTACTGTGGCAAGAGATTACAATAATTTAGGCCAAATTTACCAAGGGCAAGGTAATTTAGGACCGGCAGTTGAACATGCTAAGAAAGCTCTTGCCATTCACCTTAAGCTTTTTGGTGAAAATCATCCCACTGTAGCGACCTCTTACAATAACTTAGGCCTCATTTATCAAGATCATAGCAATTTAGAACAGGCAGCCAAATACATCAAGAAAGCTCTTGCCATTCACCTTAAACTTCTTGGTGAAAATAATCCCACTGTAGCAATCTCTTACAATAATGTGGGCATCATTTACAAGGGGCAAGGTGATTTAGGACAGGCAATAGAATATACTAAGAAAGCTCTTGCCATTAACTTCAAGCTTTTTGGTGAAAATCATCCTACTGTGGCAACCTCTTACAATAATTTAGGCCAAATTTACCAAGGGCAAGGTAATTTAGAACAGGCGGTTGAATATACTAAGAAAGCTCTTGCCATTCACCTTAAGCTTTTTGGTGAAAATCATCCCACTGTAGCAACCTCTTATGGTAACTTAGGCCAAATTTACAAAGAGCAAGGTAATTTAGAACATGCGGTTGAATATGCTAAGAAAGCTCTTGCCATTAAATTCAAGCTTTTTGGTGAAAATCATCCTACTGTGGCAACCTCTTACAATAACTTAGGCCACATTTATCAAGATTATGGCAATTTAGAACAGGCAGCCAAACACATCAAGAAAGCTCTTGCCATTCACCTTAAACTTTTTGGTGAAAATAATCCTAAGGTGACAAGAGATTATAATAACTTAGGACTAATCTATAAAGATCAAGGCAACCTAGGCAAAGCGGCAGAGTATAGCAGCAAGGCGCTTACCATTGCTCTTAAGCTTTTTGGTGAAAATCATCCCAATGTGACAACCTCTTACAATAATTTAGGCCAAATTTGCAAAGACCAAGGCAATTTAGGCCAGGCGGAAGAGTATATTAACAAAGCGCTTGCCATTGACCTTGAGCTTTTTGGTGAATATCATCCCAGAGTGATAGCTCTTTACAATAATTTAGGAAAAATCTACCAAGCCCAAGGCCATTTAGATAAGGCGGTTGAGTATAATAAAAAAGCGCTCGAAATTAATATTAGACATTGGGGTATAAATCATCCTACTGTGGCATTAGGCTATGATGACCTAGGATCAATCTACCAAAAACAAGGAAATTTAGAGGAAGCAGCTAAGTTCATCAATCAAGCGCTCAAAATCAATATTAAGCTATTAGGTGAGGATAATCTCAATGTGGTACTTCTTTATCGCAAGCTGGCACAGATATACAAAGCACAAGGAAATTCCAAAAAGGCAACTGAATATACAAAAAAAGCGCAGAGCATTAAGCTTAAGCTATAGTGGAAAAATCACTCAAATGACGCTTCCCATCCTGTGAAATATTTAAGATAATCCCTAAGCCTAAAATATTAGCCACCAAAGAGCTGCCCCCTTGACTAAACCAAGGCAAATTTAAGCCTGTGCTCGGCAATAAACCAGATACCACGCCTAGGTTTAAAAAAGCTTGGAAGGTAATTAAGAAAGTGATGACAGCACAAAAATAAAATCCTTCTAGGCTTGAGGAGGCATTAGCAATATAAAAGCCTAGGCAAGCAATAGATAGATAAAGAGTAATTAATATGCACACTCCTATAAAACCAAATTCCTCGGCATAGATAGCGGCAATATAATCATTCTGAGCTTCCGGTAAATAGCTTAGCTTTTGCATGCTATTGCCGGGTCCCCTACCTAATAATCTTCCCGACCCAGCGGCAATCTTAGCTTGATAAGGTTGGTGCCCTTTACCTTTAAGATCTAGCTCGGGATTTAAATAAACCTTCAGGCGTGCTGAGACATAAGAAAGATGATAAGCAAAGGCTCCTCCTACACATAGACAGGCTAGCAAAGGGAGGGCCCAGTACCTCCAGCTGATTTTCATCAAAATGCAAAGCACTAAAACAGACATAGCTATTACTGCGGTGGTACCATTATTAGGTTCTACTAATATTAAAAGCATAGGAATAGCTATCGTGCCTACCAGCTTAAGGAAGGCATAAAAAGTAAATGCTTTCCCCAAAAATTTTAGATAATAATGAATAAAGTAGGCGGGGATGATATATTTGACAAACTCTGAAGGCTGTAAAGATAAGCCTAAAATAGCTAGCCAGCGCCTAGAGCCATTCACTTCGCGGCCAATGCCTGGAATTAAAGTTATAAATAATAGAAAGCTAAAAATGCCTAAAAGCCAGGGGCTCAAGGTTATTAAGGTACGATAGCCTATTTTTGCTATTCCCCCTGCTAAACTAAGGCCTATAGCTGCATACATAAGCTGCTTGAGTAAGGCTTGATGAGTGCTTTTGTTTAATTCCATATCCATCACTTCAGCTGAAGTCGTGCTATAGACCATGATGAGGCCTAGCACATAAATGATAGAGACACATAAAAAGAGCAGGCAAAAGATAGGGGGAAAGGAAAGAGTAGACTTTTTTCCTATCACTTTTTTGTGCGCATCCATCAAAGGTAGAATCCTCATCCATTTATCCCTATATCTATTATCTTACACGAATTCTATCACCGACTTGGAGGTTGCGGGCTTTTTCTTCATCCAAGTTATTCATCTTCAATAAATCATCAAACTTAACATTAAATTGTTTGGCAATTTTCCAAGGATTATCCCCACTTTTAATGGTGTAAAGCTCTGGCCCTGCCGAAGAAATAGAAGTAGGCTCTTTGATGGCTAAAGGCTTTTGTTGCTCATGATCTAAATGGCTTTTTTTGGTGCCTACAGGCACTTTTAATAGCTGGCCAATATTTAAGCGATTGCTAGTTAAATGGTTGGCTTTTTTGATAGCTTCTACGCTCGTATTGTTGGCTCGAGCAATTTTTTCTAAGGCATCTCCCTTTTTAACCGTGATGGTCACCAGTTGAGAAGGTTGGGTAGATGTCTCTAAAGTAGAAATTTGCCGAGACTCTGACCTATCGGTAGGAAGAGAGGCGGGTACTTCCTTATCTCCTAATTCGCCTTCCTCTTCCACAAGGATAAGATGAGGACTATCGGCATAGTGTTTCAGCACATTATCAATTTCATCACCTGTCTGGGTAGAGCCTATAGAAGTATCAGAGGGTGAGTTAACTAACGCTTGAGAGGAAGGGGTCAATTGTTTATTAGCATCCATGATAATCTGAGGAGCGTTATGAAATTCATCTGTTGGGTCCTCATGACGGACGGCCATCATAAATAATATAGCTAGCAACGCTGCATTTAATAGGACAGCGATAATTATGGTATCTCTACGATTCATTGTTGAACCTCATCAAGGGTAATCTTTTATTCTAAGGTATTAGCTATACGTTTAAATTCTTCTCCTCTATGTACATAGTCGCGAAACATATCAAAGCTGGAACAGCCTGGAGATAGTAATACAACTTGGCCAGGTTTTGCAAGCGCTGTCGCATCTTTTATTGCTGCTTCTAGGGTAGGCCGCTCCTCGACAGGAAGGCTAGAGGCTAGATCATTTTTTATTTTTATCGCAGCTTGGCCAATGGCAAATACATATTTAACATGGCCAGCAAAAGCTTTGATCCAAGGTGTATAGGCAGCTCCTTTATCCACACCTCCTGCAATCAAAATTATTTCACCTTTTAAAGAAGTGACCGCACGGATAACAGCATCTACATTAGTTCCCTTGCTATCATCATAGTAGGCTATTTCCTTGAAAGAACGCACAAATTCAAGACGATGGGCAGGCTTTTTAAAAGCTGAAAGGGCGTTAAAGAATTGTTCAGAAGTGACTCCCCTTTCCTTGCATAATGCGTAAGCAGCCAGCATATTTTCTACATCATGATTTTTTACACCCTGATAAGCTAAAGGTAGAGGATAAGGATCTTGACCTTTTCCATAGATAAATTGGTGATCGAGGTAAAAGTTACAAGAAGAAGAGTAGCCATAGGTTAAAGGCTTAAAATCTCCTAAAAGCTTTTTATATTCGTTATATACAGCCTCATAAACATATAAATTCCCTTTAGGTTTTAAACAATTTTTAAGATGGAGTTTTGTCGCCGCATACGCTTGCAGGTCAGGATAACGATCGAGATGATCAGGGGTAATATTTAAGACCACACCTGCATCTATTACAGCGCTTTGGAGAGTTTCTAATTGAAAGGAACTCAATTCTGCCACCAATATATCCTCTTCTGCACCCACTGTTAAGGCATCTAATTCTGCCGTTAGGGGGGCCCCTAAATTGCCTAGTGCACGTGCAGCTTTACCACTGGCATTTAAAACATGAGCGACTAGCAAGGTGGTAGTGGTTTTACCATTGGTACCGGTAATGGCTAATAAGGGCTGATTAATAAAACGTGCAGCTAATTCTACTTCACCCACGATTTCAATACCTGCTTGCCGAGCTTGGATATAATAGGGATTGGAAGGAGGAACGCCAGGTGAAACCACAATAAAGTCAAAATCTTGAATTTCAATTTTCTCAGCCTCATGTCTGGCTACAAGTCCTAAAGTTATCAAATCTTTGATTTCTTGGTGATTTTTCAATAATTCTAAGTTGTCATCAACGCCCCATACATAAGCTTGTCTTTTAAGCAAGAAGCTTGCAGCTGCACGTCCACTTAAACCTAATCCAATTATTAAGACTCTCTTTTTCTTTAGCTTCATTGTTAGAATTCTTATTGAAATTTGAGCGACGCGATGCCAAGTATGCCTAACAGCAAGCCGATGATCCAGAAACGGGTTACCACTTTCGTTTCAGCCCACCCCATATACTCGAAATGATGATGCAAAGGCGCGCATAAAAATATACGCTTTTTATTGCGATATTTATAACTTAGCACTTGAAGGATGACTGATAGCGCTTCAGCGACAAAGATTCCTCCAACAAGACCTAAGAGCAATTCGCGTTTTAACAATACAGCCGATACACCTATGATCCCTCCTAAAGCTAGGGAGCCAGTATCGCCCATAAAAACTTGAGCGGGGTGGCTATTATACCATAGAAAGCCTAAGCAGGCGCCCATCAACGCGCTTAAGTAAATAGCTATTTCCCCACTTCCTTCAATATAAAGGATGTTTAAATAGCCCGCGATCTGGATATGGTTAGAAACGAAAGCAATTAAAGCTAAGCAACCCGCTACAATAATTAAACAGCCTGCCGCTAAACCATCTAAGCCATCTGTCAAATTTGCCGCATTAGAAGAACCGGTGATTACAAACATGATAAACAAAGCGGCTACTAGAGTCAAGGCCCCCTTAAGAACCAGCCAGTGGTTTTTAATGAAAGGTAAATAAATGCGTGTCGCATAATCTTTCAAAGAGATTGCTGTAGGACCCGAGGAATGGGTAGCCTCTTGTTTCACCACTAGCGGACCCCATTTAGTCTTAGTGGCTGTTTGCTCTTTAACAATAGGAGGGGCAAACCAATTTTTCATCTGAATAGAAGAAGAAACGGAGGGACAAAGCAGATATAAGGCTATAAAGGCTGATAAGGTAAATTGATAAAATAATTTTTTCTTACCTGATAACCCTTTAGGATTTTTATGTTTAAGTTTCAAGTAATCATCATAACCACCCACTACTCCTAGCCAAACGGTAGTGATAAATAAGATAAGGGTAAACACATGGCTGATATCCATCCATAAGAACATAGAAATTAACATTGAAAAAAGAATTAATACTCCTCCCATTGTAGGAGTATCTTTCTTCTTTTCATGCAACTGACCTAGTAAAGGGCAGTCCTCGACTCGAATAGTTTGGCCAATTTTAAGCTCGTAAAGTTTTTTAATAAAATAGGGTCCCAAGAAAATGCTAATGATTAAGGAAGTTATAGCTGCCAATATCATGCGAGTGGAATAGTAGGTAAACACCATGGGAACTTTAATATTCAATGTGTATTTCAACCAGTCAACTAAAAATATGATCATTGGGGCTACTCTCCCATTCCTCTAATAATTTTGATATCTGGGTCCCTTTTGAGCCTTTAATCAGCACCACATCCCCCTCTTGTAAATAGCTCTTTAAAGCATCTACCAACTCCGCACGATGATTATACCAATATGCATGTCGACCATACTTCTGCCAACAATCAAATATCAGGCGGCTTTCTGCACCATAACAGAACATACTATCTACCTGATTTAAAGCATACTCTCCAATTTCTTCATGGGCTTTTTTAGAAAATTGACCTAACTCTAGCATATCGGCTAAAACGGCTACCTTACGCCCCCCATTTTTAGGAGAAGGGATATTTTTAAGAGCAGCTTTTACAGAAAGTGGTGAAGCATTATACACATCATTGATAAAAAGAATTCCTTTTTTTTCTATCAGCTGCCCTCTTGATGCGGGCAGAACTAGCTTGCTCATACCCAAAGCAATCTCCTTGGGGCTCATACCGAAATATTCTGCACAAGCGACTGCAGCTAAAAAATTAGCTTGATGATGCTTCCCTAAGATAGGAAAGCTACCCAGCTTATAAATTTGCTCTTTTGATCTAACAGCTAGACCATCTGTTTGAGTAGCAGCAATACTATAATCAGCTAGGGGATGATCAAAAGAAAAAGATAATTTTCGACAAGACCCTATTTTTATTATCTCCGAATAATTAATGATGTCTCGATGAAGGATCGCTAACGCGGTACTAGCATGGGTTAATATTTCAGCTTTCGCGTAGGCAATTGCCTCTAATGAATCAAAGTTACAAGCATGTGCCAAGGCAACCTGGGTAATTATGGCGCATTCAGGCGGGGCTATATCAATGAGTGCTTTTAGATTTCCCGGATGGCTCATCCCCATTTCTAAAACGATGATCTCTTCTTGACCCTCTGTATGATTAAGAATAGCTAAGGGCACGCCAATCTGTGAGTTACTATTGCCGGGAGAAGAGGATACCTTAAATTTTTCTTTAAGAACTGTCGTAATAAAATCTTTAGTAGTCGTTTTACCTACAGAGCCGGTCACTGCTACCACGCGAGCTTTAGACTGCTTAATAATCAATCGAGCTAAATTTTGCAGAGCTAGTAAAGGATTTTCTACTCGGATTAATAGCATGCCATAATCTGGGCCATCATAATCCCTGCTAACTACGGCTCCTTTCGACCCTTGAGAAGCTATTTTCTCTAAAAAATGATGCCCATCAGTTTGAGCGCCAGGAAGGGAAAAAAACAAATTTTCTGGCCGGTGCAAACGGCTATCTACACTAACCCCTGTAAAGACAGCCTGATCTTTTGGCATCGGCATGCCAAAGATAGACGCAAGCTCTTGAACATGAAAACTGTGCATAAATTTTATGGCAAAAAATAAGAGTACTAATAAGGTTAGTAGAAAAATAATAGGTTAAGCTGCTGAGCTATTCCAAGCAAGAAAAATAAAAGATTTTTCCCTTGCTAAATATTCAACTTATGACTGGAGGCTTTTTCTTAAGCAGAAAACATCTAAAGGAGGATAAATACGCTCATCTTTTTTAATTTAAATCCCGCTTTTAGGCTCCCCCCTAATCCCTTCGTAAGAGTCGGCAGGGTGTAATTAAAAGTGTTGGCAAGATAAGGAGGGATTAATACATACTGAAAGCGTAGCAAAAGGAGGTTGCATATGCTTAACGAAGAAGAAGTTAATAAAGTATTTAATCGCTTAAAGAATCATCCCAACTTATTAGAATCCATTAGAGAATTATTAGATATTACCGAAGGAGTTAAAGGAATAGAAGTGGCGGATGATGCTGAATTTGCTCTTATTCCCGAAGTTAGAGGCTTAGGGAAAAAATGCCTAGAGGATTGGGCAAAGCATCAAGTAAATGAGCAAGAAGCCAAGACTCGGGAAATGAAATTAAGGCAGCACTCAAAAAAAAAACTAAGTTGGCATACAACATTTGGGATAGTAGGGATGGAAGAGAGGTGCTTCCTACAAGCAGGAAAATTGATTAGACCCTTTTCCTTTTCTTCCAAGGTTAGATGCAGAGGGTATTCTTTACCATTAGAGCGAGCAATAACCGACTTTGGAGCAGATATTGCTTTTGGAAAAGTAGGGGAAAAGATGAAGGAGCATTATGGAATTGAAACTTCTTCTTCCATGGTTAGATTGATTACCCAAGAGCATGCAAGGAAAATAGCTAAGCTAAAAAAAGAAGCGGTTAGTCAAGAAGCAATCATTATCAGTGAAACAGATGGGAGTATGGTACCCATTGTGGAGATAGACGAGATTGACAAACAAGCAAAAAAAGATGCAAGAAAAGCAAGGAAAGTGTGTTGGAAAGAAGCCAAACTAAGTCTGGCAAGAGGCAAGGACAGAGCTAACCGCTTTTATGCTGGTAGTATTGGAACGGCAGAACAAGCAGGTCAACAGATGCTAGAATGTGCTCTTATAGCGGGTCTGAAAGAAGGCAGCTATGTGCATGCCATAAGTGATGGCCCTCCTTGGATAGCTGAACAAATAAAACTAAACTTTTGCAATCGAAGCGGCCACTTAATTGATTTTTATCATCTGTGTGGATATTTATCCGAGGCTGCCATTTGGTGCAATATTTTTGAGCCAAAAAAGTGGTTAGAAGAAAGTAAAGAGAAGTTAAAAGCTGGTAAAAGCCGAGAGGTTTTCAAAGAGATTGAAATTAAGTTCAAGGCGCTAGATCATCCTGAGCAGGAGAATGGCTTAGTAAGATGCTATAGGTACATGGAAAAAAGACTGGATATGATGAATTATAAAAGCGCTTTGGATAAAGGCTTACCGATTGGGTCAGGCGAGATAGAGAGTAGCCTTAAGGCTGTGGTACAAAAGAGGCTGAAAATAGCGGGAGCTTGGTGGAGGACAGAAAATGCTAATGCGATGCTGAACTTAAGAATAGGTAGATTAAATGGTTATTGGGAAGCTTACTGGAATTCCTACAAAGCTGCTGCTTAAAAAGAATTGCCAACACTTTTGTTTACACCCAAGTCGGCATGCTCCTGTTGAAAAAAGTAGTCTCTTCGCAAACTTTTTGGTAAAAAGGATGTTATGCATAACTGGCAGAGTAGGAGAAAAAATAGTGATTTAAATCCTATATTTCTTTCCATTAACGTATACTTAAAAAAGAGAAATCAATGGTTTAAGCAAGAGTAGAAAATTTATTTAAGTTCGCTATAGTAACCTTCTCAAATTAGCTCAAAAGATTTCAATAAGATTTAAATTCAGAGAATAAGGCAGCAAAAACAAAATCTTACATCCTGCCTTTTTGATAAGCTCATGGGTGGTTTGGTATTTATGAAAGATAGTATTGTCCATAATTACAAGCTGACCTGCTTTAAGCTGTGGCATCAATATTTTCCTAGCCAAAAGTAAAATGAAAAGGAATTACAAGTACTTGTATAACAAATTTAAGTAATAGAAAAATTTTCGCTAATTATCATAGCCTACCCAAACATCTCAACTTTGGAAGAAACCGAGCATTTTCAAAAACCTACTTGGCTAATCCCTACATTCTGTAAGCAGACTCAGCTTTTAATTGGAAAAACGACCATGAAACTATCACCATTATAGAGGCTTAAAAATTTGAGGATCATAAAAACCTTTGTCTACAATTTCTAAAAGTCGCAGCGCTGCATGGCTTGGAGCGCGGGTTCCGGATTCCCAAGATTGAACTGTCTTTACACTTACATTTAATACTTTTGCAAAAATTCCTTGGGAATAATGATTTTTCTCTCTGATTCTCTTAATATCGATAGCCTTATATTCATTTGGAGGCTCAGGGATTTCGATAAGCTCTGACTTAAGCGTAACCTTTCTTTCTGTGAATGCTAGAGCTTCTTCAAGCCCTTTTTTAAGCCCTTTAAATAACTTACTCATTTTTAATCCTTTTTTTGATTGCTTCAGCTATTTGTTTCATATACAATTTTAGCTATTCACTATTAATTTTGCTGGGGCTCTGCCGTCTTTTTTTAGGAGCTAGGCAACCTTGTTTTTTCCACTTAATCCAGCTTGTTAACGTGCGAACTGTTACGCCAAACACCTCACTAGCTGTGGTGATTGAGCCGCCATTCTCTATATAATTTAAAGCTTTTTTTCTTAAATCGTGTGACTATACCATGCCATTTAATTATACATATATCCTTAGAAAAATAAAATTTAAACGGCTATATCTTAGACTAAATTCCCTTCACTTTTTTTCGATTTATTGAATAGACAAGCTTAAATCTTTAGAAGTTAAATATTTTATAATCCTCTGATAATTAGAAATTTAGGCTAAACAAGGAGTAAAGAGTTTGAATAAAAACATAATTTTTTAGGGATAAACGCACTTTTACCCTTCAGTAGCTAATGTATCCGCCTCTTGTACCCATCCCCCTCCTAAAGCTTTATAGACTCCAATAAAGGTAGTATAGGTAGCACTGCGAGCTTGAACTAAGTTAAGCTGTGCAGACAACAGATTTCTTCGGGCATCTAGAACATTTAAGTAATCCACCTGGCCATTGTCATAGGCTAGTAAAGCCAGAGCAAGAGATTTTTGCAAAGCTTGCACCTGATCCTTTTGTATTTCTAATACCTCTAAGCTCTTAGAATGACCAATTAACGCATTTTCCACTTCTTTAAAAGCAGTTTGTATAGTGTTATAGTAGGAAAACAGAGCTTGCTTTTCTTGCGCATGCGCCTGATCTAATTGAGCAATATAAAGCCCCCCATTAAATATCTGCTCACTAAAAGTTGTACCGACTTGCCAAGCGCAAGCAGCACCTTTAAAAAGCGTATTTAATGCAAAGCTTTGATTTCCATAATATCCGGTAAGAGATATACGAGGAAATAGGTTAGCTTTAGCCACTCCCACATTGGCATGGGCAGCTATCAAATTCAATTCGGCTTGCATCACATCTGGCCTTTGTTCTAGCACGTCGGAAGGCAATCCAGCTGGAATGGAAGGAGGTTGCGCAAGCTCTTCAAGTATTTTACCCCGCCTAATATTACCGGGATTACGCCCTAATAAAATGCACAAAAGATTTTCTTGCTGAGCTACATTAATTTCTAATTGTTTAACAAGGCTAGCAGCTGTATCTCTTTCAGCGCTTGCTTGCATAATAGGTAATTCAGAGCTTTCCCCTTCCTCCCATTGGTCTGTCATTAATTGCAAAGACTCTTGAAAGGAGTTTAGAGTTTGCTGCGCTATTTGCAATTGCTCATCATATTGCCGTAAGGTGATATAGCTGTTGGCTAGCGCACTTACTAAGGTAAGGATAACGGTGCGGCGTGCTTGAATTTCTCCTAAATATTGAGCTAAAGCCACATCAGAAGCAGAACCTAGACGCCCCCAAATATCTAATTCATAAGCACAAGACAACAAGGCAGAAAAGCTGTTTATTAAGCGTAAGTTTTGCGCAAGACCTAAATTAGACTGAGCCGAAAGCCCTTGCCTTAAGGCGCTACCATCCCCCGTAATTTGAGGAAAAAGCTGGGAATTGGTAGCTCTGAATTGGCTATGATAGGCTTCTACCGAAGCCATCGCTGCTTGCAGAGTGTAATTATTTTTTAAAGCCTCCCTAATTAAAGCCTCTAATACCGGATCGCCAAGCTGCTGCCACCAATAGATGTTTGCTAAGCTACAGGCCTCATGCATAGGCAAGCGCCAATTTTCTGGTATATTCACGGGAGGGCGCGTATAATTGGGCCTAAAAACACAAGAGGAAATTATTAATAAACCTATACAGGCGAGAAAAAAACGCCCGCCTTGATAAGCCTTTGTCTTTAAATTATACATTTGTCTTGTCCGATATTTCTTTAGAAGTATGTGAGGATAAATAGCCTTGTTTCTTTCCTTTCCAATTTGCTATTTCTTCTAATAACTTATAGAAAAAAGGAACAAAAAAAATAGCTAGAAAGGTAGCTGTTATCATTCCTCCTAAGACGCCCGTACCCACCGAGTTGCGGCTGGCAGCTCCTGCTCCTTTGGCGATGAATAAAGGCACAACGCCTAATATAAATGTTAATGAAGTCATCAAAATGGCTCTTAAGCGCAGCTTTCCAGCTTCTAAAGCCGCTTCTGCTAAAGGCAAGCCTTCTTGGTGCTTGATCACTGCAAACTCTACAATGAGAATTGCATTTTTTGCAGAAAGAGCAATTAAGGTTATTAAGCCTACTTGAAAATAGACATCATTGCTCATTCCATTCATCCACACAGCCAAAAAGGCTCCCAAGAGGCCAAAAGGCACCACCATTAAAATGGAAAAAGGCAAAGACCATTTCTCATAAAGGGCTGCCAGTATGAGAAAAACCATGAACAAACCTGCCGCCATGACTTTAAGGCCTGTGCCTACCATTTTTTTCTCTTGATAGGATTGCCCGCCCCATGAAAATGACATTTCAGGGGGGAGTATCTCCCGCGCTATCTCCTCCATAGCAGCCATAGCCTGACCCGAGCTAAAGCCTGCCGCTGCACTTCCATTGATTCTGGCGGCATTAAAACTATTAAAGCGGCTAATCAGGGAAGGTCCTTTGATATTGCGTATATTTATCAAAGACTTCAAAGGAACCATGCTTGCATTTAAAGATCTGACATAGATTTCTCCAAGCTTATAAGGAGTGCTACGGTAAATATCTTCTGCTTGAACATAGACGTTATATACGCGGCCAAATTTGTTAAAATTATTAACATATAAAGAGCCCATCATGGCTTGTAGAGTTTGATAAACCTCAGCAATGGAGACAGCCATGCTTTTAGATTTTTCACGATCATAGGAAAGGAAAAACTGTTTAGCCGTAGCGTCGATATTGGTAGAAACACCCCTAAGAATAGGGCTTTGGTTAGCCTTAGCAACAATTTCTTTTGCGTATTTTTCCAATGATTCAATATTACCTGAAGACCTGGATTGTACCCAAAATTCAAAGCCGCCCACACTGCCTATGCCTTGAATAGCAGGTGGATTGAAAGGAATAACCACCGCCTCTTGCAAAGCTGCATATTTAGGAGCTAACTGCTGCAATAAGGCTGGAGCCGCTTGATTCTTGCCCGTTCGCTCACTCCAATCTTTGAATACGATAAAATAGCTAGATTGGTTATTTCTATTTAAACCATCTAATAATCCAAAACCATCTAGGGCAACCACATCGGTGACAGCAGGATGAGTCTTGGTTAGGTTATCTATCTGGCTAGTTACAGCATCGACGCGATGTAGGCTAGCCCCATCGGGTAGCATGCCGACGGCCATGATATAGCCTTGATCTTCGATAGGAACAAAACTAGAAGGGACTAGCTTATATATAAAACCTACAGCAGAGCAAACGATCACAAAAATAGATAGAGCCCATAGAGGATTCATAAGGAGTAGGCGTGCAATTTTTACATATCGATTTCCCAACCTTTCAAAAGCATGATTAAATTTAATCGTAAATTTTGAATCCTCTTTTTTATGCTTTAATAATAGAGCGGCCAGCGCAGGACTTAAGGTTAAGGCGACAACACCTGAAATCACCACGGCAATGGAAATAGTAATAGCAAATTGACGATAGAGCTCGCCTGTAATTCCACCCAGAAAGGCTACCGGAATAAAAACTGCGCACAGCACAAAAACAATGGCTATTACAGGACCCGATACCTCGGCCATGGCTTTTTTAGCAGCTGCTGGAGCAGGCAATTTTAAGGCGCGCATATTATGTTCAACATTTTCAATAACGACAATTGCATCATCGACTACAATGCCAATAGCCAAAACCATAGCAAATAATGTTAAAGTATTGATGGAGTATCCTAGTACAAGCATCCCTGCAAATGCTCCTACAATAGATACAAGCATGGCAAGCATCGGAATTAAGGTAGCCCGCAAATTTTGCAAGAAAAGAAGCACGACTAAAACCACTAAAATGGCAGCTTCTAAAATAGTGATGGCCACTTCATGAATAGAGGCTTTTACAAATTTGGTGGTATCATAAGGAATAGTATATTCGATCCCGTTGGGAAAGCTGGTAGCTAATTCTTTCATCTTCGCTTTAACTTTATCGGCAACTTCTAGAGCATTGGCTCCATATTGCTGATAAATAGCAATGGCTGTCATCGACTTATTATTAAGCTTAGCATTGACATCATAATTAGCAGCACCCAGCTCGACCTCTGCTACATCTCTCACAAAGACCATCGAACCATCGGCATTTGCTTTGATAATAATGTTTTCAAATTCTTCTGCCGTCGTCAGTCGCCCTGTAGCTAGCATGGGTAAAGTTAGCTCAATAGGTAGAGAGGTAGGGTTCCCTCCTATCATACCAGCGGGTACTTGGCTGTTTTGCTCCCTAATAGAGTCCACAACATCGGACGTAGTAATTCCCAACTGTGCCATGCGGTCAGGTTTAAGCCATATGCGCATCGCATAATCTCGAGCTCCTATAATGCTAACTTGGCTTACTCCCGGAATCAACTGTAATTCAGTTACCACATTAATAGTGGCATAATTGCTCATAAAAATATCGTTATAACGACCATCCGGCGATTGCAAAGCTACAAACAAAAGAATATTAGGAGTCTGCTTTTGCACGATTACCCCCTGACGCTGCACTTCCTCAGGTAATTGAGCCAACACCTTACTTACGTTGTTATTGACATCAATTTGGGCTTTTTTAGGATCAGAACCCACTTCGAAATAAACATTCAAAAGATAATTACCCGAAGATGAATTTTGGGAAGACATATAAATCATATTTTCTACCCCATTGATTTGCTGCTCCAAAGGAGCGGCCACGCTATCAGCAATGGTTTGGGCACCCGCACCTGGATAATAGGTGGAAACTTGGATAAGAGGAGGAGTAATATTGGGGTACTGCTCAATCGGCAAATTCATTAAAGCAATAAAACCGGCAAACATGATAATAATGGACAAAACGCTAGCAAAGATGGGACGGTCGATAAAAAAGTTGGAAATTTTCATCCTTTATTCCCCTAATTGGGGCAAGATAAGCTCTTGCTTGTGACTCTTATCCACCTTAATTTCCTTGGTGACCTTGATGGGAGTGCCCTGTCCCACTTTGTTAATACCATCGACAATCACTTGGTCCCCCTCTCTCAATCCCTCTTCTATAATCCAGTCATCACCATACCAATCTCCTACGGTCACATTTTGTATGGCAGCTTTCCCTTCCCTTACGATGTAAACATACATTCCTGTTTTACTTTCCAACAGGGCTTTTTGAGGAACATAGATGGTGTTAGGTTTAATAGCTCCTTTAACCTTGACGCGAACAAATTGGCCTGGCTTAAGAATAAGCTTAGGATTAGGAAGCTGGGCACGCATCGACAAGGTGCCTGTTTTTTGATCATAGGTGGGAGCAGAAAAGTTAACTTCTCCGCGAAAAGGATACCGGCTGCCATCCGCTAATATCACCTCTACCCCATAATTTTTATCCTGGGGTAAAACTAACGTACGATTTTTAACCTCCTTATCTATTTTTAAAATCTCATTTTCAGAAATGCTAAAGGAAATCCAGATAGGATCCAAAACAGTGATAGAAGTCATGAGCTGATTAGAGCCAGGGGAAATAAGAGCGCCTTGACGATAGCTTGATTTTCCCGAAAGACCATTAATAGGAGAAGTTAGGAGGGTATAGCTTAAATTAATTTCTGCCACTTTTAACGCGGCCTCTGCTACTTGCACGCTAGCTTGGGAAGCTAATAAATTTGCTGTGGCCTCATCTAAATCTTTTTTGCTGGCGGCATGCTTGGCATACAAAGGTGTTAAGCGCTCTACAGCTTGTTGTGCATTCCCTAAAAGAGCTTTTTCTCTTGCTAGGTTTCCTTTGGCTTGTTCAACAGCCGCTATAAAAGGAGTTTGGTCTAATTTGAAAAGCAGCTGCCCTTTTGTTACTTCGGCCCCCTCTATATAGGCAATCTCTTCCAAGTAGCCCTCTACGCGCGCACGGATTTCAACCTGGTGAGAACTTTCGGCATAGCCCACCGATTCATAAATCCAGGGAATAGTGGTTTTTTGAATAGTTAAAGCACTTACTTCTACAAAGGGAGGAGGAGGCAAGGATTTTTCGCCTCCGCAGGAAGCAGCTAGCAAAAATATTAAAGCTATTAATAAAAAGGGGCGTAAAAAATCTACTTTTATCATAATCTGTCATCTTACGTGCTTGATCAAAATTTTTATTTTGTAGCATAAGATGAAAATGCAAACAATAAATTTTATTCTTACATTGACTTTTATACTTTAGCGCATTATACTCCCCCTCTTAAACACCTATTCTTTATAACCTATGGTTTTCCATGATAAATTTAAAAAAGGGAGTTAATTGGTCTCCCACCATTTTTCTTATCATTTTCCAGGCAGCTTTAATTATCTGGCTTCCTTTTTATTTTTATTATAATAAGCCTACTTTTTCGATGGTGGCGACAAGCGTGGGGCTTTTATATGCTACAGGCTTAAGCATTACAGGCGGCTATCACCGCTTTTATTCTCATCGCTCTTATAAAACAAATTTTTTTCTAGAAGGGTTTTTACTGTTTTTTGGCTCCATGGCAGGCCAAGGAAGTGCGCTACGCTGGTCTTATGATCATCGTCTGCATCATGCATATGTAGATACTGACCAGGATCCATATTCTATCCAAAAAGGTTTCTGGTACGCTCACTTCTTGTGGATCATCGAGAAGCCTCAGCCCATCAACCCTAAAGTAGTTTCTGATTTAATCAGCAATCCTTTAGTTGTTTTCCAACACCGCTTTTACCCGCTTTTATTTATTTTAACCAATTCATTAGTTTTCTTCAGTTTAGGCTGGTTTTTAAATGATTATACAGGGGCTTTAACCTTTGCCGTAGGAGCAAGATTATTTTGTCTTTATCATTCCACCTGGTTCATTAACTCTCTTGCTCATACCTGGGGAGATCAACCCTTTTCACAGGAGCATTCGGCCGTTAACAATTATATCATTTCTTTTTTGACTTTTGGAGAGGGATACCATAACTATCACCATACCTACGCTAACGATTATCGCAATGGTATCTATTGGTATCAGTTTGATCCTACGAAATGGTTGATCTGGTTACTTAGCAAATTAGGTTTAACCTATCATTTACGTAAGACAGATAAGTACACCATCAAAAAGCGGATGGTGACAGAACATGCCTACTTGCTTCGAGAAAAATTAGTGAAGTCATGGGAAAGTAAAAGGATAGAATGGGAGCCTATCATTAATGAATTGTCTAGTAACATAGTCAGAAAGATGACAGATTTTTCTCAGCTTAAGAGCCGTTATGGAGAGTTAAAAGCGCAGTGCACCGAAACTCCTTTATTAAAAGAGATTAAAAAGGAAATGAAAGCCTTACAAAAAAGCCTTCGTCAAGACTGGAAAAAATGGTGGCAGCTTTCTAAAACAATAATGACCCATGCCTAAAGAAAAAGAAGCTTTGAATGCGGCGTGTAGGCAACGCTTTCAAAGCTTTCGAAAGGAAAGAGACCTATAAAGCTTGTGTGTTCATAGGTAAATGGATTCAATTTTAAAATTTTCTCTTTTTATCCCGGCTTCTAACTTATCGTGTATTTTATTCTTAGTCTCTTGCCAGAGTCCATCCTCTTTAGCGGACATCTCATTCAAATAGGTTTCTATCTCTTTGTAAAATTTATTTAGCTCACCATAGAATTGCTGATGATCTTCTTTGGTTTCAGACTCGGCAATATTTGGAGTAAAGGAAGGAGCTACCTTGATCTCATGCTTTATCCATTGGATAATCACCCGCGCAAGATCAATGGCTTGATGCTGCAAAGGGATCTCTCCTTCATCATAAGGATCAATAATAACACTGTGATCTTCTTTGGTACGGACATTGCCAGGAGATAAGTCCGCAATATAATAGTCCGGGTTAGCAAATATTTGAGAGAACACATCCTTTATATCTTTAAAAGCGGTTTCACCGGCAATATATTCATAAATGTAGTAGCCTCTCTCCCAAATATCCTCAATGTTATAAATATGCGCCACAGATATTCCTTTCATCTGGGGAGTCAATTTTAGCAATTTTTTATAGGCCCTTTCAGTGGTAATAATCGATTGCTTTCTCTTCATTTCACTTAAAGTATCATCTCTTAATATTTTAATAACCAGATCAACATTTTCTACTTTCCATACATGATGAAAATCTCCATGGCCTAGATAAGTTAAAATTAATCTCTCCCCTTTTTTAATCAATATTTTCCCTAATTTATCCTCTAAGTCAGGACCCTCATAGTGCAGACCTTTTTTATCATCCGGCAATAGCTCCAGGCTAGGTTTTACTAATTCTTGCTTGTAGTAAGAAAGAGGAAGAAGAGCACTTTGAGTAAAAGCATTTTGTTTTTTTTCCTCTTTCGGAGGAAGCGAAAATTGCAAGCGCTGGGGCTTCTCAGCAGCTTTACCCGCACCAGGAAGGGAAAAAAGTTTTCGAGCCAAAACAGAGCTTTTGGAAAGCATAGTAGGTTTAGTGCCAGCAAATGGTGAGGGCGGAAGGGAAGAAGAAGTACCAAAACCGATTTTTAGCGCAGGCTTATTTTTAGGCAAAGCTGTCTCGTCAGAATCTAATTTGCGATGCTTACAATTGGCGCTATTCCCCTCCTTTTCATCATGACTAAGCTCATCTATGGCTCTTAATCTTTTTGTACCAAGAGTGAAAGATAGCTTTTCAGGCTGATTTGAAGAAGCACCGAAGTCTAATTTTATCCCCAGCCTAGTTTTGGGTGAAGGAGTATCCTCTTGTTCTAATTTAGGCAATTTAAAAGGAGGTAAAAGCAAATCTTTTTCTTCGTTTCTAGGATGTTTTCCTCTAGAAGCGCTATTTCTACTTGGCGTGGGTGGTGGTTGCTTAGGCTCACGGGGAGGTGAAAGATTCTTGAGGTAAGAATCGTTAGGGGAAATGTTCATTTTATCTCCATATTAGTAATAAATCTATATTTATGGGAAAAATTATAGTTAATCACCTTAAAAATTTCAATATAATAAAATATAAAAGCTAATATCATTTAAAAATATATTTTTATAAATAAAAAAAATTAAGCTTAAGCCTTTGAAATCAGTCAGCATTTTTATATTGACGGTATAAAAGGTGATAGGATATAAAGTTCTCTTGCTTAACTAAGGTGGCATGGCCAAGTGGTAAGGCAGAAGCCTGCAAAGCTTCGATCCCCAGTTCGAATCTGGGTGCCACCTTAATTTGTTAGGCTTTCAAGCTCACTCTTAACTTTAACTCATTCTTAAAAACCCTTTACCTTCTCTCCTCGAGGTATTTAGTTTGTTATACCTAGTTGCAACACCGATCGGTCACTTAAAAGACATTACCTTAAGAGCAATTGAAACGCTGCAAGCCTGCGATTATATTTTATGTGAAGACACACGTCATAGCCTGATTCTACTTAAACATTATGAGATTCATAAGCCTTTAATTAGCTTTCATAAATTTAATGAAGCTTATAAAGAAGAACAAGTTATCCAAGATTTAAAAAACAGCAAAACCATCTGCTTAATCTCAGATGCTGGTACCCCTGGTATTTCTGATCCAGGCGCTCGCCTGGTTAAAAGATGCCTACAAGAAAATTTAAAAGTTTTCTCCATTCCCGGTGCCTGTGCAGCCATAAGCGCTATCTGCATTTCAGGACTGGAGACCGACCATTTTTTATTTTATGGCTTTCTGCCGCGTCCACAAGGCGCCTTAATAAAAGCTCTTTCAGAAATTTTAAACCAACCTTTTACCTCCATTTGTTATGAATCCCCTGAACGTATCCAGAAGGCATTAGAAGCCATCCATCGTCTAGATGCGCATCGCGAAGTTGTGATCGCCCGCGAGCTTACCAAAAAATTTGAAGAGATAGTACGTGGAACAGCACAACAATTAATTGCCCGCCATTTAGAGAAGAAATTCAAAGGTGAAATTGTGTTGCTCATTGCTAAGAATTCTGGTCCTTCTTATGAAGAATGGGCCGACCTATCGATTGAAGAACATGTCTTTAGGCTGCAGCAAGAAAATGCTATCTCTTTACCAGAAGCCATCAAACAAGTCGCTACCCTGCGTTCTATCCCTAAACGACAAGTTTACAATATAATTCATCATCCTAAAAAACTTTAGTTTTTATTTGATTTTTTTACCTTTATACTCTACAGTACCCACTAAAAACTGCTTTATTTAATTAAAGCAGTCCAAACATAAAGGAGAAAAAGTGGTAAAGTTTTCATTTAAAAAAATGATAGCCTCTCTGTGCTTCGTGCCCTGTCTTGTCCTAACACCTACAAGTGCCCACGCTGTTATTGCTAGCGTAAAAACCTTTGGTATGGCAGCTACCGGTATTGCTTACCCTCAAGATGCTCAAGCAGCTGTTTTTAATCCTGCCGGGATGGCTGACGTGGGAGATCGCTATGATCTAGGATTTGAAGTAGCCCGTACCTCACGCCAAGCTACAGTTAGAGGTAATCTTTCACCTCTTCCCGGTGTAAATGGCAAATTTGACGCCAACCATAAGGCAAAATATGCTTACAACGGCGATTTTGGTATCAACAAAATGTTGGGAAACAACATGTCGTTAGGCTTAGTTGTTTATAACCGCAACTTTAGCAAGACCAAATATAAACATGCATTACCTTTGTTTGGCACCTCCAAAGTAGGTATGGAATATGCTCATGAAACAATTTCCCCCACATTCTCCATCAAATTATTAGAAAAACATAATTTTGGTGTTTCTCTTAATTATATGATTCAACGTCTATGGGTTCAAGGGTTGCAAAATTTTGCTAAAGAAGCATTTGGCGTAGGCATTTTCAGCAAATTTCCAAAATATGTGACGAACCATAAATATAGCTATTCACAAGGGGTAGGCTTTACCTTCGGTTATAGATGCCAAGTGGCAGATAGATTAAGCGTTGGTGTCACCTATCAGCCAAAAACTTACATGAGCAAATTTAAAAAATACAAGGGTTTCTTAGCAGGAAAAGGAAGACTTAATATCCCTCAAAAAATTGGGGCAGGTTTTGCTTGGCGTCTACTCCCCTATGCAACCTTAGCCTTTGATGTCGAATATATCAATTGGCGAAAAGTAAAAGCCCTTCACAGGCCTTTACAGGATAACTTAACAGCTCATAAGCTTGGCGCCCATAACGGTACCGGTTTTGGTTTCCGCGATCAATGGTTTTATCGTTTAGGCTTAGATTACGAACTTACCGAATGGTTAACTGTTCGTGCTGGCTATCGCCATACTCGAGCTCCTATCAAACGCTCTCAAACAGCTGTCAATGTTTTGACTGTTGACACCATCGAAGATTACCTTACACTAGGTGCGACCGCTTGTCTTAACTCGAGTAATGAAATCTCGATATTTTATGGACATGGTTTCAGCCATAAGATTAAGGGTAAAAACTCTATTCCTCCTTCATTTGGCTTAGGAGAAGCCAATATTAAACAGTCTGACGATGTATTTGGCATCTCTTGGGGCCATACCTATTAGACAAGTTTAATCTTGTTATAAATTAAACGCTTAAGGGCTAAAACTTACGTTTTAGCCCTTTTTTATTTTAATGCCTTTTTATAAACTTTTTTTGAAGCAAAAGCTTGCAATCATCTCTAAGAATGTGCCTCGAAACTCTTGCTTATTGATAAAATGAAAGCAGACTCCAAAAAGGAGGAGCATCATGCGTGAAAGCTATCCTGAGGATTTAAAGTGATAAAGAGTGGGAAGAAATCAAGCCTATTTTCTCTGTTTTCTATGAAAAAGAAGGGAAGCACTGTAAATCTTCTAAATGAGACTTATTAATGCTATCTTTTATATGAACTATACTGGATGCCAATGGAGACATCTTCCTCATGATTTTCCTCCTTGGAAGACAATGTTTGATTGTTTTTCTAGGTAGAACCTTGCTGAGAAATTTGAGGAGATGAATGCTACCTAAGAAAGAAGAAAAGATATTAGTGACTTTTGATGAGACGGAAAGCTCTCTACATTCTTGGAATCTTTTAAGCATATGATTTGTTCCTTTAACCTATTAGCTGATGAAGACGCAAGCCATTTCAGTTACAAGCAAAAACGCTGCTTTATTATATTTGGAATATTTTCCAGCGGATTTTCTTTCACCTGAAGTTTTCGTAGAGCTGGTAGCTGTCCTATCTCGGCAGGAAGAGAGGTTAGCTGGTTGTTATCTAAGTAGAGCTCTTGCAGCTGAGAAAGCTGCCCTATTCCGGCAAGAAGGCCAGTAAGCTGATTGTTTTTTAAGTAAAGCACTTTTAGTTGCGATAGCTGCCCTATCTCTGCAGGAAGAGTAGCAATCTGGTTACCTTCTAAGTGAAGATATTCTAGCTGAGAAAGCTGCCCTATCTCTGCAGGAAGAGTAGCAAGCTGGTTACCTTCTAAGTGAAAATATTCTAGCTGAGATAGCTGCCCTATCTCTGCAGGAAGAGTAGCAAGCTGGTTGCCTTCTAAGTAAAGCTCTTGCAGCTGAGAAAGCTGCCCAATTTCCGCAGGAAGAGAGGTTAGCTGGTTGCTGCTTAAGTAAAGCTTTTGCAGCTGCGATAGCCGCCTTATCTCTGCGGGAAAGGCGGTGCGTTGGTTATTGCTTAAGTTAAGCACTTCCAATTGCGATAGGTGTCCTATCTCTGCTGGAAGGAAAGCAAGCTGGTTGCTGTTTAAGTAAAGCTCTTGCAGCTGAGAAAGCTGCCCTATCTCTGCTGGAAGGAAAGCAAGCTGGTTGTTGTTTAAGTAAAGCTCTTGCAGCTGAGAAAGCTGCCCTATCTCTACAGGAAGAGTAGCAAGCTGGTTACCTTCTAAGTAAAGCTCTTGCAGCTGAGAAAGCTGCCCAATTTCCGCAGGTAGAGTGTTTAGCTGGTTGTATTCTAAGTTAAGCATTTCCAGTTGCGATAGGTGTCCTATCTCTGCTGGAAGGGAGACAAGCTGGTTGCTGCTTAAGTCAAGTTTTTGCAGCTGCGATAGCTGCCCCAACTCTGCAGGAAGGGAGATAAGCTGGTTGCTGCTTAAGTTAAGCGCTTGCAGTCGAAGCAGATGGCCTATCTCTGCAGGAAGGGAAGTGAGCTGGTTGCTGCTTAAGTAAAGGCCTCTTAGCTGTGATATCTGCCCTATCTCTGGGGGTAAAGAAGTCAAGCCAGTTCCTGTTAAATTTAAGCTCGTAATATTTTTGCCATATCTTATGATCCACTCTCTAAACAGCTCTCCTTTCTTTTCTAAAGGCAAATACTTGATTTTTTCTTGGTCTAAGTATTTCTCTCCACCAGGAATTTTTTTCCACACTAACAGGCGATTAATATTCACCAGATAAGAAGAGTAATTAGTCAGAGTAAGATATCTTTTTTCCTCGGTTATCCATTTAAATTCTAATTCTAAAGGTGAAAGAGAGCTAGCTAGAGTGAAGGTTTGTTTAAAGATGGCATTTACCTTTGCTGTTTTGGAAAGCTCTTCTTCTAGCTTATAAATCCTATCTAGAACAACAACCTGCTTAGCAACATCTCCTTGAGGAACATGCACTTTACCTATTTGCCAATAAAGAGAAGGCATGACCTCGTTAGTTAGCAGATGGCGCCATCTTCCACATACGCTAAATAAGGAAGGGCTAGCACAAGCCTTTAAAATAGGGACTAGTATTTCATTAGGTAAATGCTCAATGGTGGCAGAAGAGCTAGGGTTCATGGTATGGCTTCTTTAAATTAATCATGTTGTAGTCGTTTTTAGGGCAAAAAATACATGAACAAACAAAACGTGCAAGCAAAATCTAGAAACAAATAGCAGAAATGATATTAGAGGCTTTTGATGAGCGGGAAGGTTCTCTACATCCTTGGAATCTTTTAAGCATATGATTTACTCCTTTAACCTATTAGCTGATGAAGACGCAAGCCATTTTGCTACAAGCGAAAACGCTGCTTTATTTTATCTGGAATATTTTCCAGCAGATTTTCTTTCACCTGAAGCTTTCGTAAAGCTGGTAGCTGTTTCATCTCGGCAGGAAGAGACGTAAGGTGGTTGTTGTCTAAGTAAAGCTCTTGCAGCCGAGAAAGCTGTCCTATCTCGGCAGGAAGAGAGGCTAGCTGGTTGTTATCTAAGTAAAGCACTTCCAGCTGCGATAGCTGCCCTATCTCTGCGGGAAGGGAGGTAAGCTGGTTATTATTTAAGTCAAGTCCTTGCAGCTGAGAAAGCTGCCCTATCTCGGCAGGAAGGGAGATAAGCTGGTTGTTGCTGAAGAAAAGGTCTTGCAGCTGAGATAGCTGCCTTATCTCAGCAGGAAGGGAAGTAAGTTGGTTATTGCTTAAGTAAAGCTCTTGCAGCTGAGACAACTGCCCAATTTCTGCAGGCAGAGCTGTGAGCTGGTTGTTGCTTAAGTCAAGCCAATGCAGCTGAGACAGCTGCCTAATTTCTGCAGGCAGAGCTGTGAGCTGGTTTTTGCTTAAGTCAAGCCAATGCAGCTGAGACAGCTGCCCAATCTCTGCAGGTAAAGAAGTCAAGCCGCTTTCTGCTAAATCTAAGCTCGTCATATCCTTGCCATATCTTACAATCCACTCTTTAAACAGCTCTCCTTTTCGTTGTAAAGACAAACACTTAATTCCTTCTTGCTCTAAGTACTCTTTTCCGCCAGGAATTTTTTTCCACATTAACAGGCGATTAATATTCACCAGATAAGAGGAGTAATTAGCCAGAGTAAAATATCTTTTTTCCTTGGGTTTATCTTTAAATTCTAATCCTAGAGGTGAAAGAGAGCTAGCTAAAGTAAAGATTTGTTTAAAGATGGCATTTACCTTTGCTGCTTTAGAAAGCTCTTCTTCTAGCTTATAAAGCTTATTTAAAATAAGAGTCTGCTCACTAACATCTCCTTGAGGAACATGCACTTTACCTATTTGCTTATAAAGAGAAGGCATGACTTCATTAGCTAGCAGCTGGTACCATCTTCCGCACACGCTAAATAAGGAAGGGCTAGCACAAGCCTTTAAAATAGGGACTAGTATTTCATTAGGTAAATGCTCAATGGTGGCAGAAGAGCTAGGGTTCATGGTATGGCTTCTTTAAATGTCATGCATATTTTTAGTCGCTTTTTAGGGAATATATAGAAAAAACCACAAAACGCACAAGAAAATATTAGAAATAAGATCCTTAGACTCTAAACTTGGAAGCAGTGGAATATAAAACGGGTTTAAACAGAAGTATTGGCAAGAACAAGATAAGGAAGGATTAATACATACTGAAAGCGTAGCAAAAGGAGGTTGCATATGCTTAACGAAGAAGAATTTAATAAAGTATTTAATCGTTTAAAGAAGCATCCCGGTTTATTAGAATCTATCAGAGATTTATTAGATATTACCGAAGGAATTAAAGGGACTGAAGTGGCGGATGATGCTGAATTTGCTCTTATTCCCGAAGTTAGAGGCTTAGGGGAAAAAATGCCTTGTGGATTGGGCAGAGCATCAAGTAAATGAACAAGAAGCCAAGGCTCGGGAAATGAAATTAAGGCAGCACCCAAAAAAAACTAAGTTGGCATACAACATTTGGGATAGTAGGTATGGAAGAGAGATGCTTCCTACAAGCAGGAAAATTGATTAGACCCTTTTCCTTTTCTTCCAAGGTTAGATGTAGAGGGGATTCTTTACCGTTAGAGCGAGCAATAACCGACTTTGGAGCAGATATTGCGTTTGGAAAAGTAGGAAAAAAGATGAAGGAGCATTATGGAATCGAAGCTTCTTCTTCCATGGTTAGATTGATTACCCAAAAGTATGCAAGCAAAATAGCTAAGTTAAAAAAAAGAAGCGGTTAGTCAAGAAGCAATCACTATCAATGAAATAGATGGGAGTATGGTACCCATTGTGGAGATAGACGAGGCTGACAAACAAGCAAAAAAAGATGCAAGAAAAGCAAGAAAAGCATGTTGGAAAGAACTTTTGCTTAAGTTTGCCAAGGGGCAGGGACAGAGCCAACCGCTTTTATGCTGGTGATATTGGAACGGCAGAACAAGCAGGTCAATAGATGCTAGAATGTGCCCTTATAGCGGGCATGAAAGAAGGCAGCTATGTGCATGCCATTAGTGATGGAGCGCCTTGGATAGCTGAACAAGTAAAGCTAAAATTTTGCAATCGAAGCGGCCACTTAATTGATTTTTATCATCTATGTGGATATTTATCTTAAGGTGCGATTGGGTGCATTATTTTAGAGCTCACAGAATGGTTAGAAGAGAGTAAAGAGAAGTTAAAAGCTGGAAAATGCCGAGAGGTTTTCAAAGAGATTGAAAATAAGTTTAGTACTCTAGATCGACCTGAGCAGGAGAATGGTTTAATAAGATTAATAAGATGTTATAGATAGATGAAAAAAAGATTGGATAGGATGAATTATAAAAGCACTTTAGATAAAGGTTTACCGATTGGCTTAAGGCGAGATAGAAAGTCGCCGTAAGGCATTCCAAAAGAGGCTGAAAATAGCGGGAACGTGGCGGAAGATAGAAAATGCTCATGCGATGCGGGATTTAAGAATAGTAGATTAGATAATCTCATTAGGAAGCTTACTGGAATTCTTATAAAGCTGCTGCTTAGAAAAGATTGCCAACAATTTTGTTTATACCCTCCCCTAGAGACTCCGATAAGCTTTTTACTTGCCACACTACTTATAATTTTGCTATGTTGATTAAACTTTTCACCTGGAGATTCTAGCTATGGCCTTCCATCCACATAAAGACCTTAAATACATTTTACACCCTTATATATTCGTTCTTAAAGAAAACCAAGGCATCCAAAACGACCTTTTCGACTATTCACTGTGGATGATGCGTATTTCTCCTGAAACTATACGTTCTCCTAAAGGCGTCGAAGGGAAAAAAGGAGTAGTGGGGAACGATTTTGATGCTCTTCAAGCGCATCTAAATTTTTCTTCCCTTCTATAAAAGATTTAGAAAATTAAACCTTCGAGAATAAATTTTGACAACTAGCACTCTTTTGATTGAAGTGCTAAAAAAATCTAAAACTCCTTGCAAACTTTTCCCGATTCCTATATCTTTTGGTTTTCAAATTAAGGTAGAAAAATGAATTTAACTTCTGCGATTCACTGCCTAGCAAACTCAGTGATTAGTACAGATAGAGATATAGGCAATCTTTTATTTTCAGCTTTTCTAGCTAACAAATTAAGTAAACACTATCTTCGCTCGCCGGGTGAAATTGAAACTAGAAATCTTGGTAATTTACAGAATTTTTTAAAGGCTAGGAAAACCCCTTAGAATGAATCTACCTTTTGATAAAGGGGTCTCTATCCTTTGAAAGCTAAAAAAGCAACCAAAATTTAGGCTAAGCGGACATGAAGGTTACTGTAATATATACCCTACAAGCGTAGGATAAAGCATTTAGGATGGATAGATTAACAAGTAAATGATTTCAGTCTATCTAATCCCCTAGCTCTATAACAGGCAATTAAAGCAAACTTATTTTGTATTTTAAATAACTTGTACAATTCGTTGACAACAAGGAGTAAAGAACAATGTCTTCTGCACCAAAACAAATCATATTTGAAGAAGAAGCTCGCGAAAAGCTACTTGCGGGTATTAAAGAACTTTCTACAATTGTAGCATTCACTCTTGGACCACGGGGTCGAAACGTTGGCTTAGAAAAATCCTGGGGAGCACCTACCATCACTAACGATGGAAGCACGATTGTTAAAGACATTAGCTTAAAAGATCAGTATAAAAACATGGGCATTTCCATGGCTAAAGAAGTCGTACAGAAGATGAAGGAAACCTGTGGGGATGGAACTACGCGAGCCACCTTACTTTTAGGAGCGATGGTAGAAAATGGCATTAAATTAATTGCCTCCGGTGCAAGCCCTATCAGCGTGAAAAGAGGGATTGACAAAGCTGTTGAAGCAATAGTGAACGAAATAGATAAGCAAGCTATCTCTGTACAAAGTGATCGGGAGATCCTTTCTATTGCCAATGTGGCAGCTTCTGGTGATGAAGAAGTGGGCAAAATGATTGCCGAAGCTATAAAAAAAGTAGGTAAGAATGGCGTAATCACCATTGAAGAGGCCAAAGGGACAGATACAACTTTAGAGATGGTAGAGGGGATGCGTTTTGACCGTGGCTACTTGAGCGCTTACTTTTGTACGAACAACGACAAAATGATTGTCGAAATGGAAAATCCTCAGATTCTCCTTATCGATCGTAAAATTAATAGCATTCATGAATTATTGCCCATCTTGCAGTCAGTCGCTACCACAGGTAAAAATCTACTCATTGTTGCTGAAGATCTAGAAGGAGAGGCATTATCTACGCTGGTAGTAAACAAACTAAGAGGAACTTTGAAAGTAGCCGCTGTGAAAGCTCCCGGATTTGGGGATAGACGCAAAGCTATGCTAGAAGATATTGCTATCTTGACTGGAGCAGGAGTAGTGTCGGAGGAGACAGGAATTTCCATGAAAGAAATTCCTGATCATGTCCTAGGATCTGCCGAAAAAGTTATTATCACTAAAGAGCATACCACTATTATGAATGGTGCTGGCCAGCCCGATGCTATCCAAGCCAGAGTGAAGCAAATTGAAAACGAAATTAATAACACCACTAGCACTTATGACAAAGAAAAGCTAGAAGAACGTAAAGCTAAATTAAGTGGTGGAGTAGCAGTCGTTCGTGTAGGAGCAGTGACTGAAGTCGAGCTCAAGCCCAAAAAGCAACTTTTCGAAGATAGTTTAAACTCCACCAAAGCTGCTATTGAAGGTGGCATTGTGCCTGGTGGAGGGGTGGCTTTTATTCGTGCTAGCCAAATTGTCCCTACCCTTAAACTGGAAGGTGACGAAGCCCTTGGAGCTAAAATTGTGGCCACTGCCTGCGAAGCACCTCTTAAGCAAATCGTATTTAATGCTGGACATGATGGATTAGTAATGCTAGCAGAAGTGCGACAAGCAAGCGCCAATTTTGGCTTCAACGTAATGAGTGAAAAGATTGAAGATTTAGTAGCTAGTGGCGTAGTAGACCCGGCTAAAGTCATAAAAAATGCATTAACCTATTCGGCTTCCGTAGCAGGTATTGTGCTGATTTCTGAAGCGCTTATCGGCGATGCTGAAGAAGAGGAAGAAAAACAGAAATAATAAGGGTGGAGTGTAAGCCAGATAGAGGATAGAAAAACTAAAACATTCTAGCTTAGCATCCCTTACACTCCTCTTGCTTTTCTACTTCTCTTGTTTTTCAATTTGAGCCTCCTTTTATCTAAAAATGAAAAAAAAATATTTTCTTGGCCCCTTTGCTTTTTATGTCCTTCCAGTTAGTATCATGCTCATCTGGTGGTCTGTAGCTTTTAAACCATCTAATGATCAATTATCCGACCTGTATCCCCCTTGTCCTTCCTCTAAGCCCCTACCCTCTATATTTAAATACCTCTCTACTCTCCAACGTGAAAACATTCATCAAGCGTTAAATGGAGATTACTCCATGATGAGTAAGCTCATCACTGACTGGGACCATGATGCTCAAATCATGGAGCAGTATGGCTATAACACTGTCAAGCGCTTGTTAAGAGAGGATTTTCTAAGATGCCAGCTTTTGGCAAGGCAAATTAATAATAGTACTAGAGAAGATCTTAATCTTCTTCATGATCATTACCGTCTTCCCTCTATTCAAGATGATAATGGGAACATATTTGATTTATCAACTTCTTATAAACGCTTTCTTCCGCAAACTTTTGTGGCAGCAAGCTTTTTGTTAGCGCTTAGTGAGCCCGAATTGATCGTTGCTTTACCCGCTGGAATGCGTAAGCAGGCCGCTATCTATCCTAAGAAGCTCACCCATCTTATTGCTTTAGATGCAGATCGCTATCATACAGAAAAATTGTACAATGCCCGTCCTGATATCGCTTTTGTAGCAGACTATTCAAACCCCTCCACACTGGAAGCCTTAAAAAAACAAGGGATTCCCCTCTTTACTTTAAAACATGTTAACTCACCTGAAGAAGTTCAAAATGCCTTACTTCGTATTGGACACATCATCAATCGCCCGATAGAAGCTGAGCTGCTAAATTATTTTGTTGAAGCGGCTATGCTAGCTATTGATAATCGCTTTAACATGATAAGCAGCACCTTCCCTTCTACCCATCTACCCCCTAAAGTTCTTTTCCTTAAGCACCATCTGACCTTTTCAACGCCTTCCTCTCATACCCTTACAGGCAAGCTACTCAATCGTATGGGCGTTAAACAATTATTGGGCAGCGCGGGAAATTCACATAAGCACGCTTGGACACTACCCATCCATCAAGAGCACATTAGGCAGATGGATCCAGACTATATCATTATTGCTACCTCTGATATGGATATTAATAAGCGTAGTTTCCTTAAAAACCAGCTCTTCCGCCTATTAAAAGAAAAGACAAATAAACCTATTGCTTTTGTAAATGAAGCCATTCAAGAAAGTCCTTCCCAGTATATGGTTTTGGCTTATTATGATTTGTATACAGCGTTAACGCGAGTCAATTAAAATGCATAAGCATCTTTTATACGTTATCCTTTATTTGATCCTCCTTTTATCTGTTATCCTTACTTTAACAAGTGGCGAGACAGAATTTATTCAAGTGTGGAAAGATGCGCTAGCACAATTATCAGGTTCTTCATCCTATTGGAATCCTCTTTTAGACGAGAGGCTTCCAAGGCTTATTGTATTGTTATGTACAGGAGCTTCTTTAGCTGTAGCAGGAACGGTCACGCAAGCCCTTTTCCAAAACCCTCTAGCCTCTCCTGGTGTTTTAGGAATCCCAGCGGGAGGCAGCCTACTTGTCGTGATAATTTTTATTTGTGAATTACACTACCATTATCCCTACGCTATCCCTATTGCCGCATTTATTGGTTGTTTAGGTACCCTGCTTGTCGTCTACTCTCTTTCTCGTAGAAAAGGGTATGTGGAATTAACCCATATGGTCTTGACAGGTATTGCTGTGTCTACGCTTATAGTTACTATTCAAAGTTCTATTATCTATGCTTTTCGAGATCGCTGGCATATTATACAAACTTTAACCGAATGGGAAGCTGGGTCTACCTCTGATCGCAGCTGGATGCATGTGCATTTGCAACTTCCTCTTACTCTTTTTGGCCTCTCAAGTTGCTGGCTCTATAGCAAAGAAATCAATATCATGGCCTTTGGAGAGGAAGAAGCTAAAAATCTAGGGGTAGAAGTAGATAAAATTCGCTGGCGGCTATTTTTAAGTATCTCTTTATTAATTAGCGGCGCTGTTGCCGCGGTGGGAAATATAGCATTTTTTGGTCTTCTACTCCCCCATCTTATTCGCCGCTTTGCAGGTCCTAATAATCAGCAACTGATCCCTCTTGCTATTCTTGGCGGTGGTGCTATTTTAACTGCTATGGATGTAGGCTTGCGCTTTTTTTCCTTGCAAGCTTTTTCTATAGGAAATATCTCAGGTATAATGGGAGGAATCTTTTTTCTTTGTATATTAATGGGAAGTCGTTATAGGCACGCTTTGTTCAGAAAAGGAGACTATGCGTGTATGCTTCCACTAGCTTTCATTCTGGCTGCTAACTTATAGGAAATTAATGCTTGAATTAAAGAATTTAACTTATAAAGTAGGCCATAAAACCTTAATCGATAATATTTCTTTAAAATTTATACCTGGCTCTATCTATGGCATTATTGGCCCTAATGGTGCAGGAAAAAGTACTTTGCTTAAAACTTTGACAGGTATATGGAAAGCTACCGCGGGAAAAGTATTCTGGAATAACCAAGAACTCCTCTCTCAGGATAGGACAACAATTAGCCGCACCTTATCCCTCGTTCTTCAAAATCCACAGCCCCATTTTGCTTTTAGCGTAGCTGAAATGGTGGAAATGGGCACTTATCCTCGCCATGACCTTAGAAAAAAAGAAAAAAAAGCTAAAGTTCAGTGGGCTTTAGAATTAGTCAATGGTTGGCATTTAAGAGATGAACGTATAACTGAAATCTCGCAAGGAGAAAGGCAAAGAATTTATATTGCTCGCTCGTTAGTCACGCAATCGCCTATATTGGTATTAGATGAACCTACCTCTAATTTAGATATCAAACATCAACTAGAAATATGGAATTTACTGCGCCAATTGTCTCAAGAAGATAAATTAATTATTGTAGCCAACCATGATTTATATGCTACTGAACGTTTTTGCGATCAAGTAGCCGTTTTGAAGCAGGGATGTCTTTTCTATCAAGGACCCTTTGCCGCCATGAAATCCTCCTCTTTGCTTTACGAAGTGTTTGAAATAGCCCACCTGTGAGAGGGCTTTTAAAGGAATAGCTTTGTTTCTTGCATGAATACCTTAAATTTTAGCTTACACCTTTTAAAGCAACTAAGTCTGTTTAGCCAAAAAAATTAGCCTTTTTCTAAGCTGACTCTCCCCGTAAAAACAAGCTTTTTATTAAGTGTATAACTACATAAAGAGTTGCTCAAAAAGCGTATTATTATTTGATCATACAAGCAGCTTTCTTATCTTTCAGGCAATATGCCTACCCTAAAAAATCCAGTAAGCTTATAGGCTTTTAACTTAGATTTTTAATTGCTTTTTCTCTAAGCAATTAACTTTTTTTACTTTTTATTTATATTTTTTTATATTAAAATCATTTATTTAAACTAACACCTCTCTATTTTTCATTTTATTTATGACCCAAATTTTGTGCGTTACCCAGTTTGATGCGGTGACTAATCGTAATATCAATGCCTGGCTTAAAGAAGGGTATGATGAACAGACAAAGTTAACCATAAAGAAATTACTCAAAGAACATCCTGAGGAAATAGCTGATGCATTTTCTACCAATCTCTCTTTTGGTACAGGAGGCCTACGGGGGCTCATAGGAATAGGAACCAATCGCATCAATCACTATACCATTAGGGCTTGTACGCAGGGCCTGGCTAATTACTTAAATAAACAGCCTACCCACGCTGCTCAGCTTTCTGTATTAATTGGATACGATTGCCGTCATTATTCGCGTGAGTTTGCAGAAGAATGCGCTAAAGTTTTAGCAGGCAACAGCATTCAGGTATATATCTATCAAGATATTCGCCCTACTCCTTTAGTCTCCTTCGGATGTCGTTATAAAAAATGTGACGCTGCTATTATGCTAACAGCTTCGCATAATCCTGCGCAATATAACGGCTATAAACTGTATGGAAAGGATGGAGCGCAGGTATCACCTCCTCATGATCAACTGATTGTTAAAGAAATCAATGAAATTACCGCTCTTAAAATGATTAAGTATGAAAAAGAACTCAACCACCCCCTTATAAAATGGATAAAAGATGAAATCGATCAAGCGTATTTAAAAGCTATCATGCCTTTGCAACTCTATCCAGAAGAAAATAAAAAGGAAGGCAGTACTTTAAAAATTGTCTACACTAGCTTGCATGGGACTGGGATTACAATTTTGCCTACAGCTATGAAAAGCTGGGGATTTTCAACTATAAAATTAGTGACTAAACAAGTAACTGTTGATGGGAATTTTCCTACAGTAAAATCACCTAATCCGGAAGAAGAAGAAGCCTTAAAGCTAGGTAAGAATACTCTTAAGCATGTTAAGGGAGAAATTTTAATCGCTACTGATCCGGATGCCGATCGCGTCGGCATCGTGATTAATCATCACGGCCACATGTATTCTCTTGATGGTAATCAGCTGGCTTGTCTCTTGCTGGATCATATTTTAGAAGCACTTTCCAAGCAAAAACGTCTTCCTAAAAATGCTGCTTTTGTGAAAACTATCGTTACCTCAGAACTTTTTCAAAAAATATGTGAAAGCTATGGTAAACCATGCTTTAATGTACTTTCAGGCTTTAAGTATATAGCGGAAAAAATTCGTGAATGGGAAAGCTCATTGCCTTGTTATCAGTATTTATTTGGTGTTGAAGAGTCTTGCGGCTATCTCTATGGAACTTTAGCACGCGATAAAGATGCAGTCCTTACCTCCCTATTAATTTGTGAAATGGCTTTACACACTAAACTTCAAGGCAAAACATTAATAGATAAACTCCACGAGCTTTGGCAAAAACATGGCACTTATGTAGAAAAAACTTTTGTTTTAAAATTCAAGGATACTAGCGCTGGCAAAGAGCAAATACTCAGAGGAATGAGTGCATTACAAACAAATCCTCCTCAAGCAATTGGAGGGATTGAAGTGATTAGGATGGAAGATTACTTGACATCCAAACGAATGGATTTGAAAACAGGAAAAAGTGAGGAAATTTTTCTTCATAAATCGGAATTTTTGGTATTTTATTTAGCTGATGAGTCTAAACTAGCCATTCGCCCTTCAGGAACAGAACCCAAGCTTAAAGTTTACTGTGGGGTGAGAAAGAAAAATTTTATAAATGTGGAAGAGGCTGCAGCGGAAGGAAAAAAGCATGCTCAATTTCTTCTAACAGCCTTTCAATGCCAGCTTTATAAAGATTATCTAGGAAGCATAAGCAATGATTAGCCCCACTTTTTCTTCCAAGCGATGTTCTTAGTGAAGGCAAATAGCAAAGCTAGTAAGAAATAACTAACTTTTCAACATAATTAAGCTTCTTATTTCAAAGGTAGATTAAGGAAAGATATTTGTATGGTGCTTATAAATTCAGATGAGCCTTTTAGTTGCTTAAGGCAAAGCTTTTTAGAAATAGATCCTGCTCGAAAAAAGCTATTTTTGAATCAACTCTCTTATTCCCAGCGAGAAGATCTTCTTAAAATCATTCGTCAGGGTGCTAAAGCGCAAGTTAGTAAAAAAAGTTTTCTTTTTCTAAAAAGCCAAGTAAAAAACATTCATCATTTAACGCCTAATTTAACAAGCACACGCAATTATTCCATTCTTTCTCAAATGCTTGCCAAATGCAAAGCCTTGGTAAAGCATTTATTAGCTTTTTTCAATATTATGACTGCTATGGCTACTCACTTAGTGGCTCAAAAGATTTTATTTAAAAATAAAACTTCCGTAGAACAAAAACCCTATATTACTGAACTGGCTTTTCTGAAACTTCTCCAGGCAATCTCCTGCTCTCAGGAAGGTAGCCATAAAATCAACTTCGCAAAATTACTAACCGAGCATGGATATGCTGCCGAGTTTAAAAATATTGAATTTTCTGCTGACTTTCAATTTTTTAAGAATGCTGATTTGGAAGGAATTGTTTTTAACCACTGTACCCTTCGCTGGAATCATTTTGGAAAATCAAAATTAGAAAATGTGGTTTTTCAGGGATGCAATTTATCGAATATATCTTTTATGAATACCTCTCTTACAAATTGTTTCTTTAATCACTGTGAAATGCGCGAAGTAATGTTTACAGCAGCCGAGCTGCATAACACGGCGTTTAAAAGCAGCTCGCTTATTACTTGTAGTTTTGAGGACGCCACTCTACGCCAATGTTCTTTTCATAAAGTTATTATGCCAGCCACACATTTTCTTGAAGCGGTAGTCATTGATACTGCCATCCAAAAAAGTGAATTAAAAAATACAGTATTTTTTGGCAACTTAGATAAGTTTGATTTTCCTGCCAATGATCTATCTCGTCAAAGTGCTATAATTTCTAAACCCGCTACAGCTATTTTAGTCGATCCTGAGAATCGAGGGTTAAGTGTTCCCAAAGTATTCATCAAATTAGATAAGATTGCTGGCTTGCTGCCGCTTCGTATTACCGTTCAACCACAAAAGCTTACTAAAGAAGCTACAAATCAAGAAGCTGACATTCTAATCAATAAGGTAGGCCCCTATCACAAAAGTAAAACTCCTATTCCTCAACGCATCATGCAGGCTATAGCTGAAAACCCTCATCTCTACCCCAGCTGTGCCTCAATTTTAAAAAAAGCTCATACATTAGCCTCTGAAGTAGATTCTTTCTTTCTGCCTGGTGGTGAAGATATACCGCCTGCCCTTTATGGAAGAAAACAGGAAAAGCCTACAGAATGGGATAGAGATTATCGTCGTTCTTTTCTAGAATTGTCGATGATGCATTACGTCCATCATCAAGGGCTTCCTCTAATGGCTAATTGCCGAGGCTTCCAGCTAGCCAATGTTTATTTTGGAGCCCAGCTTGAGCAACATGTGGAGGGGCATAACAATGTTTTACAAATATTACATCGTGCGAAAAAATTTTATCACGGGCTTACTTATAAAGCCTTAAAAAAGCCTATAATTAGCTTAAGCTCCCACCATCAGGGGATTCCCACGGAATTAGCAGCCACTGAATTTATTGAGCCTTTAATAGAATATGAGGGCTTAGTGAAGGCCTCTGAAACTGAATACTCGGGAGCCACGCCCCTAATATTATTGCAATTTCATCCTGAATTTCTCAAAGCTCAAACTGCTCACACATTTTTTTTAGAGTTAATTGATAAAGCCCTAAACTTCCTTCTGTCTAAAAGAAACGATCTCTTTTGGAAAATATTTTTCGACAGTGCGAATACCCATCGCTACCGCAAAATTGCCTTAGCGGCTTTAAAAAATTCTGTAAAACTTCATCGATAATTTTTTTGAGAGCACTTTCGGCATCTTTCAAAAATATGATTATGGATTTGAAAACTTAAGCTTACCAAGTAAACTTTCTAATAGTTATTTCTCTACTTAAAAAGAGGGCTTATAAAATGGGGAGTAGCTTAAAAGGCTTATTATACGTTTAAAAAAACATAAGTCTGTATGCCCAATCCTTTAAAAAGCTTCTCTTTACTTTAACAAGAGGAATTTTATAAAGTACCGGGCGGCATAAGGAGCAACTCAAAAACGTATGAGGGATTTTTAAAAAAATTACGTGGATAGCCTGAAAAAAAATCTCCTCTCCGATCATTTTCCCTCTACTTTAAAGCCTACTTTTTTAAGATGAATGAGTGATTAAGAAGTTACTTAAGAAGCCTATGATTTATTATTTTTATGAGCAACCGCCCGTTTTCTAGGATGATTACGCTCAGGAGGAGGACTCCCTATCCAGATAGGCTTGCGTCGAATGTGGTGTAAGACGCGGCTTAAAGCTTTTAGCTCTTTATCTGTCACCAAAGTAACGACAACTCCTGCTCGCTCTTGACGGCCCGTACGGCCAGAGCGATGGACATATACATCGGGGCTATCAGAAAGTTGATAGATAAACACATGGGTGATATTAGAAAAATCTAAGCCTCTTGCCGCAATATCAGTAGCTACTAAATGACGTATTTTGCCATGGCGAAATTTATTGGTGATTATAGAACGTACATCTTGACCCAATCCCGCATGCAACAAATCAACATCCCCCATTTTACGTTGCAACGTTCGGCAAACTTTTTCGCATTGGATTCTTGAATGGCAAAAAATAATGGTTTGCTTAGGCTTTAATTCTTCTAATAAGCTACATAAAGCTTGATCCCGCTGATCATAACGACAATATAAAAAGCGATGCTCTATCGACTCTGGAGAGACTTCATTTGACAACAAAGAGATTTCTTGCGGCGCTTTCATATGTTTTTTTGCCATGCTACGAATCTCTTCTTGCATCGTTGCAGAAAATAATAGCGTTTGATGCTCATGAACCAAGCAATTAATAATGAAGGCCAGGTCATCATAAAAACCCATGCCAAGCATTTCATCAGCTTCATCTAATACTAGGATATCTACTTGTGTCAAGTCGATTTGTCGGCTATAGATAAAGTCAATTAAACGCCCTGGTGTAGCTACTAGCACCTGCACACCCGATTTTAGTTTAGCTTGCTGCATGGTCGCATCTTCCCCTCCAAAAATAGCAAAAGCTTTCACTTTTTTTTCATAGCCAATTTTTTGAGCTTCGGTAGCATATTGCATAGCCAGTTCACGCGTGGGAACAATGATAAGAGCTTGTACGTGAGGAGAGTCAGGATTTACTTTATTACAAATCGGGATTGCGCAGGCGGCTGTTTTACCTGAGCCTGTTTTAGACAAAGCGATAAGGTCTTTTCCTTGTAGTATCAAGGGGATAGCTTGGGTTTGAATAGCAGAAGGTTGTTTGTATTGCATCCTTTCAAGAGATTTAAGAATCAAAGGATCAAGGTTCATATTTTCAAATAATGTCATTGGCACCGTTTTTTAATATTATTCGCAAGAATTTTTATAGATATAAAACTAGGGATAAAATGACGAAAGAAGACAGCTAAGCGGTATTTCCAGTTAAAAACATGGATAGTTTTTAAGCTTTTAATTTGCTTCCATATCTGTTCAGCAGCAAACTGAGAAGTCATAATGCCCTTTTTATTCATCGCAGGATTTCCGCCTGCGCGGATTCTAAAATTAGTGTCAACCATGCCTGGGCAAGCTACCAAAACTCTTATTCTTTTCGAACGCAGTTCATAATCTAAAGAATAGGACAGCTTATTCACAAAACTTTTGGAGGCAGCATATACCGAGAGATAAGGAAATGTAAAGAATGCTGCCACCGAAGAGACATTCATAATTACCCCTGTTTTATTAGCTTTTTCCATAGCTTTAGCGGCCTCAAGGCTTAATTCAAGTAAAGCCACACCGTTAACCTCTAATATTTGCATCTGTTGTTCTGTAGTATAGTTAATAGCTTCATTATATAAAGCAAAACCAGCATTATTGATAATTAGATCCGGAGCTTGTTGACGAATAATCTTTACGAGAGCTTGCCTTCCTTCTGAGGTAGAAAGATCTGCTGGGACAGTTTCCACGCTTACTTTTAGTCTTAAGACTTGCGCAGCTTTTTCCAGCTGAACAAGATGACGGCCACTTATAATTAAACGAATGCCCTCAGAAGCTAGAACCTCACAAAGAGCATAGCCAATTCCTGAGGTGGCACCGGTCACTAATGCTAAAGAAGGGGCTGGCACTCTACGCCTCACAGGAAGGAATTGTTTCACCATTAGCTGTTTCTTTTTTAAGCTCTTTGGTAGGATATTTGACACGAGAGTGACCTGAAGCCACCAGTGTTTTAATCAATGTTTCTTTCACCATAGCTAATTCTTCAAAAGTCAGTAAACAATCATCAAACTGCCCATCATCTGCTTTTTCACGAATCAAGCGATTAGACAACTCGGATAAAGTATGCTCAGTTACTTTATCTAAAGATCTTGAAGCAGCCTCTAGGGTATCCGCAATCATAATGATGACAGATTCTTTGCTACGTGGCCTAGGTCCTGAATAGCGGAAATCTTTTTCATCCACCCGATCGATATCCCCCTCCATTTTTTCTAATTGCTTACGATAGAAATAATAGACCCGTGTAGTGCCATGATGTTCTTTAATAATATCGATGAATTGTTCAGGCAGACCTGCTTTACGCCCCATAGCTACACCTTCACTGACGTGAGCCAAAATCACCTGTGCTGATTCTAAAGGCGTTAGCAATTGGTGAATATTCATCCCTCCTTGTTGGTTTTCAGTAAAATATTGAGGGGTTGCCAACTTGCCCACATCATGGTACAAGGTGGCCACTCTACAAAAAAGTCCATTGGCTCCTATAGCAGAAGCAGCTGACTCTGCTAGATTACCCACAACTACCGAATGCTGATAGGTACCGGGGGCTTCTATAGTCAGACGGCGTAGCAAATCGTTATTAGGATCCATGTATTCCATTAAAGTGACATCGGTCATGATACGAAAGACTGATTCGAAAAGAGGTAGAAGCCCTACCACGAGGATAGCACTTAAAAGTAGAAAAAAAGCTACACACATAATATCGGGAAAAAGAGAAAAATTCCATAAAGAATTATTATAGAAAGACATGGCTAATATCAGCCCCACTGCACTAACCCAGGCTTTGCCACAGACTACAAATATTTCTTTACGTTTACGCAGCGAATGAGTACTTAAGATGGCCACTAAGGCAGTGGCTAAGTTTAGAATCATAAACCCTTGCCGATCAAACGCCAGGGTCATAGTGAAAATAAAGGTTAAAAGAGCGCTTACAAAAGTGGCAACAGCTGAATTCATCAAACTACAAAGTAAAATAGCTGCAAAGGGAACGAATAGAGGATATCGCACCACTTCAATTAAATTGATTTTAGAGTTAAGTAAAAAAAACTCGGTAATCTTAGTTAACCCTAGAGTGAGGAGCACAATGGTAACAATGAGAAATAGCTTACGATTAGAGGTTAGTATAGAGGGGCTATTAACATGAAAATAGGCTACACAAATACCTGTCAAAAGCAAAGCCATAACAAAGCTACCCAGCAAAGTCAAAGGATGCCATAGGTTGCGGCTTTCCCCTAAAGCTTTTTTCATGGCTTGCAACATGGCAATGTGCCGAGCAGTTACTTTATCGCCCTGATTTATTATCCGACTTCCTGCACTTACATGCGTATACTTATCAGGCACTAAAGCTTGAATTTTTCTACTAATGTAGCGATAAGCGGGAAAATCTTCTTGAACTTTCCAGGTTTTAGCTTGAAAATAATCAATAATAAAATTAGCCGTTACATTTGATATAAAAGTGGTAGGAAAAGTAAATTCTTTGACATAATCCCACACGGATGAAGGAATGATAACATCCTCCATTTCTTCTGGAGTGTAAGCTAAGTAATTTTCCGTTGATAACCCTATATCTTGCATCTTCTGCATCGTACGAGGATCAGTAAAACGCAGTTTTAACAGAGTTTTTTCCAGGGCATCTACCCCTTTATACATTTCTTCAAAAGTGCTTTTTTCTGAGTATTTGCGCCAATCCTGATTATAAATAAGAAAGTTTTCAAACTCTATTCGTCTTTGCCGTACATACTTTTCAGATAAAGCATAAATCTTGCCTACATCTTTAACTACTTCTTGTTTTAAAATGATGGTGGCTTCTTCATCATAAAAGTCAAAATCTACTTGTGTAACAGTATAGTTAGGAGCAATACTATTTAACTCAAGCACTTCTACACGAACTTCTCGAAAGTGGAGAAAAGCAAAAAAGCAAATGAAAAAAATAGTACCAATGAGTAAACGTATTCCAAAACTTTTGTCAAAAAAACCTTGCTCGCGGGAAAACTTTAACTCATTATAGTTGGCAATCTCGCTCGCTTTGTCATTCATATTGTTTTATCCTAATCTTCTATAAATTCTTGTTCCCATCCTATAAAATGCTTAGTGAACCAAGAGTTACATCAAGTCACCATCATAACATATTAATTAAAATTAATCCCCACTTTTATTTGTTGCTGCCCCCTCAAATCATGAGCCATGCCATGCTGCAAAGATAAATGAGACAATTTTTTAGAGCCTACACGCACTAATTTACAGCTGCTAGCTTATTTCTTTCTTGTTAACGTCTCTCTTGCAAAAAGCCTACCCAAGCCTATCCTAGCTAAAAAATATTTTTTGCCGACAGGTCAAAATTATCCATTTTATTATTTATTTCTTGCAGCATATTGGCAGCTTTCTTCAAAATCAGTTACTCAATTCCTTTAGTCGTCCGATCTACATATGCATAAGAGTAATAAAAAAAAAGTGTTAGTTACCGGTGGAGCTGGCTTTATTGGCTCAACTGTGAACAAGTTACTTCACGAAGCTGACTACGATACTGTCATTTTGGATAACTTAAGCCAGGGCAAACGCAACCGTGTAAAGTGGGGAACTTTTATTGAAGGCGACATGGGTGATCCCCTTCTCTTAAAAAAACTTTTTGCTAACCAGCAGTTTGATGCTGTGATGCACTTTGCTGCCTTTATTAATGTAGGTGAATCTGTACATAACCCAGAAAAATATTATATTAACAACGTTTCCTCTACATTAAATTTATTGAAATGTATTAAAGAATTTAGTGTTAAGGTCTTTATATTTTCTTCCTCCGCAGCTGTGTATGGTTTACCTCAGGCTAACTTCATTTCTGAAGATCATCCCACTCATCCTATTAATCCCTACGGTGAAAGCAAGCTTATTATTGAGAAAATTTTAGATGATATGGATAGGACTTATGGAATTAAATCTGCTAAACTGCGCTACTTTAATGCGGCCGGTGGGGATCCTGAAGGAAAAATCAAAAATGATTTCTCTGCCTCCTCCAATCTTATTCCTATCGTTCTTCAAGCTATTTTAGATAATCGACCTGTCACTATTTTTGGAAAAGACTACCCTACTCCCGATGGAACTTGTTTAAGAGACTACATTCATATCTACGACTTAGCTACTGCACATATCAAAGCCATGGAGAAATTATTAGCTGGAGGCTCCACGGAAATTTATAATTTAGGAAATGGAAAGGGATTTAGTGTACAAGAAGTCCTTCAAGCCGCTGAAAAGGTGACTAAGCGAAAAATTCAAGTCCTGGAAGGCCCCCCACGTCCGGGAGATCCTCCTTATCTTGTAGCCAATGCTCATAAAGCTAAATATGAATTAAACTGGCAAATTAAATACCCTAGCCTTGAAGAGATGATTGACCACGCTTGGGCCTCTTTGGAACAGTAATAAATAAAACAATCACTTGGTCTGTAGATGGAAAGCTAGCCTTTTAATTTAAAAATTAATTTGATTATTCTATCCTTTAAAGCTGCTTTTTTCATTGGCATGCGCTTTATTAATTTGTATTTGGCAGCTTAGGCATTCACTGACTATTAAGTTTACAATAGGCTCCTTAGGCAGGAGTTAATGCAATTCTATATTTAATAAAAGCCTAATTTTAAGGAAAGAGCTAGCCTGCAAATGCTAAATTTTCTTTTTGGAGGATAGAGCTATAGCTTCTTTAGCCGTTAGGTTTAATCTTTCCTTTTCTTAAGAAGATGGCTTAAAATTGGCCATTTTTCTACATAAAAAATTGCATTTTAGAAGAGCTTAATTCTGTTAAGGACCCATCCTGAGTAGATTATTAAGAAGTTTTTTTGTTTAACACAAATTCCTCCTTCCTTAAAATTACTCAAGGCAAGTAAAATAGATAAAAAAACATTCAAACATCTTTTATGACCTCCTATCAAGTCCTGGCTAGAAAATACCGACCTCAAACTTTTGCTGAAGTTCTAAACCAAGATGCTATTGTAACAACGCTTAAAAATGCCATTAAGAATAATCGCCTGGCACAAGCTTACCTGTTTTGTGGCTCTAGAGGAACAGGCAAGACTACCCTAGCTCGTATCCTTGCCAAAGCATTAAATTGTCATCATCTTACTGAGCAGTTTGAGCCCTGCAATCGATGTAAATCTTGCCAAGAAATCACTTCTGGCCATTCCCTAGATGTTCTAGAGATTGATGGAGCTTCTAACCGAGGAATTGACGACATTCGTCAAATTAATGAAACTGTGGGGTATGCTGCCTCAGCGGGTGGATATAAAATCTACATTATCGACGAAGTCCATATGCTCACTAAAGAAGCTTTTAATGCTTTGTTGAAAACCCTTGAAGAGCCGCCTCCTAAAGTTAAATTTTTATTTGCTACTACCGAGGCTCATAAAGTTCTGCCTACTATTTTAAGTCGCTGTCAACGTTTTAATCTTAAACGCATCTCTCCCCTGCTCATCCAAGCAAAGCTGCGTAAGATTGCAGAAGAGCAAAATATTCAGGTTGAAGATGAAGCCCTGCGTCTAATAGCTAACCATGCAGAAGGAGGGCTACGCGATGCCGAATCTCTTTTTGACCAAGTTTTATCTTTTCATGATGGTTTGATTGCGGCTTCCACGGTAGCTTGCATGTTAGGTATTGTGGAAAGCGAATATTTTTTTAAATTAGATAAAGCCAGCCAAGAAAGTAATTTAGCGGTAGCTTTTGAGATCAGCGAAGAGGTATTTACCCAAGGTAAAGATATAGTGTATTTTGTTGAGAAATTAACAGAGCACTTTCGTAATATCTTGGTTGTCAAGCTCTCGGGCAAGGAAGCACCTTTCTTGCATCTATCCGAGGAAGAACGCGATAAATATGCAGTTTCCGCTAAATTGTACTCTCAAGAAGCTTGCTTAATGATTTTAGACTTTTTAGTGGAAGCTCATCATCAAATCCGATTCGCTCCTTCGCCTAAAACAACTCTAGAAGCTTTACTATTGCGGATTATTCGTGCTCAATCCCGAATTCCTGTAGACATTCTTGTGCGTCGCTTAGTGGATCTAGAGCAAAAGATAAGTAAAGAAGGATCCACATTAGAAGGCTCTTCTAAAGCTACGGCTGTACCACCTGGTGCTACACCAGCTATCTCTTCTGCGCCACCCAGTTCGCCTATCAAGCTAGAAGAGCCTTCTTCTGCGCCACTTGGTTCACCTATCAAGCCAGAAGCGCCTCCTCCTCCAGCTCCTAAGTTAGAACCCTTAGCAGAGAGAACTGCAAAAGAAATACCTTCATTATCTAAAACTAGCGATAAGTTTGCCTCTACTAGTGTTGATCCTACTCCTTCCCCTGCTGACCTTGGAATCGTAGAAATAGTAGAAAAAAAAGGGCTGCTTGCCAATAGTAAAGTCACAAAGGAGAAGCTGGATCCTAGCAAGATCAGTCGCTATGATACGATTATGCAGTTTGCAGCGGTAGAATTAGAAGGAACCATTCAAAAGAAATTAAGTTAAGGAAATATATGGGCACAGGTTTTTCAAAGCAAAAGAAACAAGCTAAAATGCTACAAGATCAATTCTCCAAATTGCAGACTCAATTACAAGCCACTGAAGTGGTAGGAAGTGCTGGTAACGGTCTTGTATCGATTACTTTATCGGGCGAGCACGAACTAAAGCAGATTAAAATTAAGCCTGAATGTGTAGATCCTGAAGATGTGGAAGGGCTTGAAGATCTTATTAAAGCAGCTTATAAAGATGCTTTTACTAAGCTTAAAGAGCAAAACCCCAAAATACCTAGCCTGCCTGGTATGCCTAATTTAGGTGGATTTGGCTTCTAAAGCCATTTCTTTACTTATAACCGTGATTTCTCACCACATTTCAGAATAATAGAACTTTTGGTAAGGAGACTCTAAGCATTTAAGGATAATTCTATGGCGTTCTTTCAGATTAGTAATACGCTTTTAAATTACTCCTTACACAATTAGGCATACGATACAGCACATAAACTTTTCATTCTTTTTTCTTCCAGACATACCTTTCTCCAAGAAGCTATTGCCATCTTTTCTAGTTCTTTATAACCCCGATAAATACGATTAGACCAAAAATGGCTACGCAAGTAATGCCATAAGTTTTCAACAGGATTAAGTTCAGGACTATAAGGAGGTAGAAAGAGCAGGTGAATATTGGAAGGAACTTTCAGCGTTTTACTAGTATGATAGCTAGCTCGGTCTAAAATTAGCAAAGCATGGGAAGAAGCAGACAGTGATTGACTAACTTGCTCAAGAAGAATTTCCACTCCTTGGCTATTTAAGAAAGGCAGAATCATTCCTTCTGCTTGCCCTGAACGTGGGCAAACAGCTGTTGCTACATACAAATTCTTATATTCTGTCTGCCTAGGAGCTTTTGGCCGCGTTCCTTTCTTTGCCCATACTTTAGTAAAGGTGCTTTGTTGTCCAAGCCTTGCTTCATCTTCAAACCAAATTTCGATCTTTTGCTCGGGAAATCGTTTGTTTAAGCTGGTGATGGCTTTTGGAATTTTTTTTTAAAGGCTTCTTGCTCTCTTAAGTTAGCTTTATAATGTTGAGGACGAGGAACCAAAGGTGTATAGCGGCAACGACGTAAGATTGTCCAAATTCCTTGCAAGGTTAAGTTTTTACCAAACTCTTTTTTTAGAATAGCTTGCAGATCAACTAGGTGAAAAACATTGATGTTTTCGTCAGGTTCAGGCCCTTTTTCTACCCTCTCTAAGAAAGCTTTTTCTTGCTCAAACGTTAAAGCTCTTTTTCTTCCTGTTATTACAGGCCTCCTATCTTTCAGGCCCTCTAAATT